>NZ_JBSTYP010000001.1:0-157945 GCF_054052405.1 Aeromonas aquatilis
GTTGAAAGGCTGGGGTATCCATGATGGTAGACCTCAAGGTGATGGCCTACTTCAAGCTTAGCCTTTCAACACGTAATTGGGACATAGCCTTGGCAAAGGCAGCGGCATTGTCCGGGGTATCGGGGGGGGCGCCACATCACGCCATCGACGGCGAGCAGTTGCAGCCCGGCCCAACCGGGATGATTGGCCTGCCGGTGCCAGAGAGAGGCGGTCTCATGAAACAGCCGCTCGATGCTCTTGTCCCCCAGTTTTTGGCGAGCTTGCAGGAAGGCGCTGGGGGCAACGAAGGGGCGGTCGCCGGGCAACAGGATATCGAGTTGATTGACGAGCTGGGTCATGGGGACGTGGCGGAAGATAGCCATACCGATGATGGCCCAGACCAGACGTTCCATGGGCATACGGCGACGACGCAGGATCACGACATCCTCTTCGGCGAGCAGCGTTGTGATGAGTTCGGGAGCAATGAGGTCAGAGAGTGACTCAAACTGAGCGGCATTGCTGGCGTGGAGGAAGTCGAGGGCCTGTTCGATACGCATAAAAAATCCGAAACCAATCAACAGGTTTCGGATTTTCACACAACAGAAGGATCGGTCAATGGATCCTTAACTGATCGGCATTACAGCTTTAGCTGTCTCTTTTTGCACATGGTGCGAATGGGGTTTAGTAGAAGATCCGCTCGCCACGCTCGCTCATTTTGAGCCACACCGGTTTGGTGCTGGTTTTGTTCCAGATCCGGTGCAGATAGCTGTAGAAGCGGGCACGATCGCTGCGAAACAGCATCACGGGAAAAGCCAGAATGCCCACCAGCAATACATAAATGCGACGAAGAATAATCTGAGTCAGGGAAAAGGGATGAAACATGATGTAACTCCTCACTGGTAAGACCACCGAGCAAAGATTACCCCACTCCATGTAGGATTACTACATCACTAACGCATTTTTTTATAAAAAAATGGTGAAAAACGGGAAATACTGAAAACGGGTTACGTCATTAACCAACAGTTAACAAACTTGCGAAAATCGTGCGCTTTGCCACAGTTATCAGGGGAAAAACATGCAGTAGGGAGACACGCATGAAACTGCCGGAAGTGGCACTGCTGGTGCTGATGGTTGCCCTGACACGGGCACAACTGGAGGAGTGGCAACTGAATCGGGAAGATGCCATCGTGCTGGCCGAACGGGGCGTGCCCACTGTCAGCCTGTGGCAATGCGGCACACTGAAGCAACGGATTGCGGATCTCAACCAGCACAGTGCCGAGGTGCAGTTTCAATATCGGGGGCAAAACATGGCGGATGTGAGCCACTATCTCGAGCGGGAGTGGAAACAGGCTGGCTGCGAGCAGTTACTGGTACAGCAAGGATACTGACCAAGGCTCAGACTCGAAGAGTTATGATTGAGATGAACAGAGAGAATATGGAGGCACGTTCCGGAGTCGAACCGGACTAAACGGATTTGCAATCCGCTGCATAACCGCTTTGCTAACGCGCCATGCTGACAAGACTGATTGTCTTGAGAGTGAGTTCCATCGTTGGTGCGATGGAAAATTGGAGCGGGAAACGAGACTCGAACTCGCGACCCCGACCTTGGCAAGGTCGTGCTCTACCAACTGAGCTATTCCCGCGTGACTGCTTTCGTGCCAGTTGCCTGACAACGAGGCGCATTATACGTACCACGAGCGCCAGCACAACCCCTTTTTCGCAATTTAAACCCTGATGCAGACTGCTTGCTCAGGGTTTAAACGCCTTGCTGCATTTTTCTCCAACCTGCTGTGACCCACCAAGCGAATTTGGGATAAAGTCGTTGAAATGATTACGCTTTCGTTCGAGACTTGAGCAGCTTAATAACCGGATTCTCAATTGAAAATCACAAGATGAAATGGATCTTCACGCTTCGTGGGCTCAGGCCGCAGTTAATGCTGGCTTTTTTCATGTTGGGCATGGTGCCCTTTTTGGTCATCACCCTCTTCTTCCTATACAGCCACGGCAAGGATCTCACCACCCAGACCTCCAACCATCTGGTCTCCGTTCGTAATATCAAGAAGAGTCAGCTCGAGGATTACTTCAACAACCTCAAAGAGCAGATCATCAACTTCTCCCAGCAGGATTTTGCCGGCAACAGTATCGGCCGTTTCTATGGTTTTACCGGCGCCTTCGAAAAGCTGGGCACCACGCCGCAGGAGGCCCGCAGCCGCGCCCAGGCCCGCTATCTGCCCGGCTCCTGGGATCAACTGCGCAAACCGGACAGTCAGGTGGAGATCGAACCCTCCATCACGGCGCTTATCCTCGCCGACGAGATGTATGGCCGGGTGCACCAGCGCTTTCATCGCGGCTATGCCGACATGGTGCGCAAGTCCAACTACAGCGACATCTTTCTGGTGGACCTCAACGGTGATGTGGTCTATTCGGTCACCAAACACCCTAACTTTGCCACCAATCTGCTCTCCGGCCCCTACCAGGGCAGTGGCTTGGGTCAGACCTTCGCCAAGATCAAACGCCGCCTCGATGGTGGCCAGAAGCCGCAGCAGATCTTCGAGTTCACCGATTTTGGCCGCAACGAGCTGACCGGACAGGTGGTCGCCTACATGGCGGCGCCCGTGATGCAGTACGACTATGTACGCGGGGTGGTGATTTTCGAGCTGCTGCCGGACAAGCTCAACCAGATCATGGCGGAGCGGGAGGGGCTGGGCGAGACCGGCGAAACCATCCTGATCGGCCCCGACAAGCGGATGCGCGCCGATGCCTGGCTGGCACCGGAGTTCAGCGTCGAGAACAGCTTCAGCCCTAACTTCCGGCCGCTGCAAACGCCCCTCATCACCAAGACGCTCTCCGGCGAGCAGGGGGTCGGGCTGTTCCACTCCTATCAGGATGACGAGGTGCTGGCCGCCTACACCCAGGTGAAGGTGTTCGATACCGAGTGGGCCTTTATCGCCGAGATCTCCACCCGGGAAGCCTATGCCCCGATCCGCCAGCTGGAAACTCTGGTGATTGTGCTGGGGGCGGGCTCGGTGCTGCTGCTGATCCTCTTCTCCCGCTGGCTCTCCCACTCCATCACGGCGCCGCTGCGCTCTCTCACCGAAGCGGCCGAGCAGGTGGCCGACGGTGCGCTGGATCACCCCATCGCCATCGAGCGCACCGGCGATGATATCGACCGGCTGGCCGAAGCGTTTCGCCATATGCAGCGCTCGGTGAAGGAGAAGATCGAACTGATCGAACAGCAGACCCAGGAGCTGCAACAGCAGGTCAAGCTGACCCACAAGCAGAACCTCAGCCTGCAGCAGGCGGACAAGCTCAAGGATGAACTGCTGGCCAACACTTCCCACGAGCTGCGCACCCCCATTCACGGTATCAAGGGGATGGCCGAGTCGATGCTCGCCAGTCAGCAGGATTTGACCGAAGGGCAGCAAAAGCAGCTCGGTCTCATCATCAAGAGCGCAGACGGCCTGGCCCGTCTGGTGGACGATCTGCTGGACTACCATCAGATGCGCTACGGCCAGCTGGAGATCCACTCCCAGCCCGTCTCATCAAAAGGGGTGATCCGGCTGGTGCTGGACCTCTGCCAGCATCTGGTGCAGGCCAAACCCCTCACCCTGGTGGATATCAGCCCGGCCGAACTGCCGCCGGTGCTGGCCGACGAGCAGCGGCTCGAACAGGTGCTCTACAACCTGGTGGGCAACGCCATCAAGTACACGCCGCAGGGCAAGGTGGTGCTCAGTGCCATCGTCGAGAACAACTTCCTGCGCATCAAGGTCACGGATACCGGCATCGGCATCGCCCCCGATCATCTGGAGCACATCTTCGAGCCGCTGGTACAGATGAGCCCGGAGGTAAGCAAGCAGGGGGCCGGCCTTGGCCTCTCCATCACCCGCCAGCTGGTGCACCTGATGGGGGGCGAGCTGTTTGTCGAGAGCGAGCCGAGCGTTGGCTCTACCTTCGCCTTTACCCTGCCCCTTGCCACCGGCAAAGCAGCCAATCTTACTCTCGACAGCCGCCAGATCGAGCATCAGCTGGTGCGCCAGCAACCGCTTATCCTGCCGGACTGGGAGAGCGACGATCTGCCCCCTCCCCCCGAGGATGCGCCGCTCATTCTGGTGGTGGATGACGAGCCCATCAACCTGCACATCCTGCGCCATCTGCTGCAGCCCTGCGGCTACCGCATTCTGCCCAGCAGCGATGGCCACGATGCGCTGGCCAAGCTGGCCGAGGAGCCGGTGGACCTCATCCTGCTCGATGTGATGATGCCGACCCTCTCCGGTTTTGACGTCTGCCGTCGCCTACGCCAGCAACACCCGAAAGAGATGCTGCCGGTGCTGCTGCTCACCGCCCTCAACCAGCCCAAGGATATCGAGGAGGGCTTCGGGGCCGGTGCCAACGACTATCTGGTCAAACCCTTCTGCAAGGAGGAGCTGTTTGCCCGGGTCAAGGCACTGCTGGAGGCCAAAGCAGGACGCGCCTCGCTGGTAGAAAACCGGCTATTGAAGCAGGAGATCGAACATCGCCTCACCCTGCAGGATCGGCTGCATCAGGATCAGCAGCGGCTGCTGGCCCTGCTCAGTGAAGGGGCCGACCCCATGCTCTTTATCGACGAGCAGGGCACAGTGCTGTTTGCCTCGCGGGTGATGGCGCGCCTGCTGGGACAGGAGCCGGAAGCCATGGAGGGGCAGCCCCTCAATGAGTGGCTCGCCACCCCGCTGCAACAGCAGTGGCCCGACCTTGCCAGCGAGCGGGAACATAATCTGGAGTTTCTGGTGGCCGGGCAGAAGGACGTGCTCAACGCCCGTGCCCTGCCCATCGCGCTCGGAGGACAGGCTGCTTTCGCCCTCACTCTGAGTACCGAGCTGCCTCAGGATGAGAACCGGGTAATGGCGCTGGAGAACGCCCTCAAGAACCTCTCGCGGCAAGCCATCATCGAAGATGAACAGCTGCTGGGCGAGCTGAGCCGCCTGGGTGGCGAGTTCCGTTCGCTGGCCGACGACCTCATTCGCCAGCAGGATGACGAGCCGCTGCGCCGTGCGCTGGTAGAGACCATGCAGCTCACGCTGGATGCCTGGCAGCAGGGGACCGGCAAGGGCAAAATTGTGTTGGCAGAGAAGAGCAAGCTGTGGCGGGTCTATATGGACAGATCCAGCCCACAGACCCGTACCCTCGACAAATATCTGAGTCTGGACACCCTGCCCAAGTCGCCACGCTGGAAGACGGTCGTGGCCACCACCGAGTATGTGCTGGGCCACTGCCCGCTCAATGACCACCAGCGCCAGCAGTTGCAGCACAGCGCACAGACCCTGCGTCAACTCGCCAACCGCAAACCGTGACACGGCGCCCTAAACGGGCGTCGGATCACAATTGGCAATCTGGTTTCTTTTTATGCAAAACAAAGCCCCGCATAACCCCGAAACCGAGAGCAGATCCAATTCACAATTTTGTCATATACGCCATTTCCACAGCCACTTTTTACGCGAAAGCAAATAACGCAAATCAATGATTCTAAACAGATAAAAAAGCATTTTGACGAGATTGACGTAACACCGTCAATTTTTACGAAAACAACGAAATCAATAGTTGTTGTTTTCCTGTTAATTCTGGTTTGCTTAGGGCGTTGGAAAGCAGAACGACAAGGGTGCAAACACCCAACCAACAACGAGGGCCGGTCTCATCAGCATGCGAAACCGGTGCTCACACAAACAAGGCGAACCCTCG
The DNA here is from genome assembly GCF_054052405.1 of Aeromonas aquatilis. Taxonomy (NCBI): domain Bacteria; kingdom Pseudomonadati; phylum Pseudomonadota; class Gammaproteobacteria; order Aeromonadales; family Aeromonadaceae; genus Aeromonas; species Aeromonas aquatilis. The sequence goes on from NZ_JBSTYP010000001.1 coordinate 5,695, forward strand.
GGAATGCCAAAAAAATAAGAAAGGAAAACATATGCTTGCCAAAGTATCCAAAATCTCTACCGCTGTAATGCTGGGCACCATGATGCTTGCCGGCGCCGCCGGCAACGCCATGGCCGCAGAAAACAAAACCGTGCTGACCATGGTCGCACAGCAGGAAACCGCCTGGGTCAAGAACTTCAACCCCTTCCTGCAAGCAGGCCTGCTGCACACTACCCGTCATTTCATCTATGAGCCGCTGGTGATCTTCAACGATATGCAAGGGGGCAAACCCGTCTATCGTCTGGCCACCAACTATGCGTTCAGCGATGACCTGAAATCCGTCACCTTCGATCTGCGTGACGGCGTGAAGTGGTCTGACGGCGAAGCCTTTGATGCCGATGACATCATCTTCTCCTTCAATCTGGTCAAGGCCAACAAGGCGCTGGATGAGCGCTCAATCTGGACCCAGATCAAGAGCGTTGAGAAGCTGGCCCCCAACAAGGTCAAATTCGACCTGACCGAGGTCAACACCAACGTGGTGAACGATCTGGTGCTGGTACCCATCGTGCCGGAGCATCAGTGGAAATCGGTGAAAGATCCGGTTGCCTTCACCAACGACAAGCCGGTTGGTACTGGCCCCTTCACCGAAGTGGACAACTTCTCCGCCCAGCTCTATACCCAGTGCCGCAACCCACACTACTGGGATAACGCCAACCTCGCCATCGACTGTATCCGCATGCCGCAGATGGCCACCAACGACCAGGTGCTGGCTGCTGTCATGAAGGGTGACATCGACTGGTTCGGCTCCTTCGTGCCGGATATCGAGCGCCTCTACGTCGGCAACGATCCGAAGAACAATAAATACTGGTTCCCGGCCTCCGGTACCGTGGCGTTCAACGTCAACTTCCAGACCAAGAACCCGGGCAACCACGAGGCCTTCAACGACATCAACTTCCGCCGCGCCTTCTCCATGGCGATGGACCGCCAGTCCATGGTGGATATCGCCGGCTACGGCTACCCGACTGTCAACGAATATCCGTCAGGTCTGGGCAAGGCGTTCGACTCCTGGAACAACCCGGAAGTGGACAAGAAGTACGGCAAATTCAACAAGTTTGATATCGAAGGGGCCAAGGCCCTGCTGAAACAGGCTGGCTACAAGGATTGTGACGGCGACAAGTTCCTCGACACTCCGAGCTGCAAAAAGATCGAGTTCAAGGTACTGGTGCCGAACGGCTGGACCGACTGGGTCAACACAGTTCAGATTGGTGTAGAAGGGCTGCAGGCGCTGGGCCTGAACGCCAAGACCGCCACCCCGGAAGCGACCGTCTGGACCGAGAACCTGATCACCGGTGACTTCGACGTCGCCCTGCAGGGTTACTTTGCCGGTGCCAACCCGCACAAGTACTTCGAGACCGCGTTCCACTCCCGCAACATGGGTGACCGTGGCAACCGCTTCGCCGCGCCCCGTTACAAGGATCCCGAGCTCGACAAGCTGATCGATGACTTCACCCAGACCGCCGATGCGGCCAAGCAGAAGGAGATCATGTTCGCCATCCAGGATCGTGTTGGTGCCAACCAGACCATCATTCCGGTCTTCAACAACCCGACCTGGTACGAGTACAGCACCAAGCGCTTCAACGGCTGGTTCAGTGCTGATAACCCGGTAGCCAAACCTCAGCTCCACCCGGACACCCCTGAGCGTCTGCTGCACGTGTTGTCCCTCAAGCCAAACAGCTAAACAATCCCGGCCCCCTGCGGGGGGCCATCTTCCCCGTTAATCCCCTTCTTGCCCGGCACCGCCGGGGTTGGGGTTGCTATACCCGACGCGGGGCAGACTTGCAGTAAAAGGTACTATCATGGGATTCATACTGAGACGCTTTTCCTTCTATCTGGTTGCCTTTCTGGTCGCCGCCACCATCAACTTCCTGTTACCCCGTGCCATGCCAGGGGATCCTGTCTCCGTGATGTTTGCCCGCGCTGGCGCCATGATGGAACCCGCCGCCCTGGAAGCCCTCAAAGCCACCTTCGGCTTTGTCGACGGCCCCATCGGCACCCAGTTTCTCACCTATGTGAAGAGTGTCTTCACCTGGGATCTCGGCACCTCGGTGCGCTTCTACCCACAGCAGGTCTCTGACGTGCTGGGCCGTGCCATCGGCTGGACCCTGTTTCTGGTCGGCACCTCCACCATCCTGAGCTTCTCCCTCGGTTCCATCGTCGGCATCTTCGCCGCCTGGTATCGCGGCGGCCGGATGGACAGCATTCTCTCCCCGCTCACCCTGGTGATGCAGGCCATTCCGCCGGTGGTGGTTTCCCTGCTCGCCCTGTTCCTGTTCGGGGTCAGCCTCGAGTGGCTGCCCATCGGCTACGCCTACAGCCCGGAGATCAAGGCTGACTGGGGCTGGGAGCACATCAAGAGCATCATGACCCACGCCATCATGCCGGTGCTGACCCTGGCCGTGGTGCAGGTGGGGGGCTTTCTTATCACCATGCGCAACAACATGATCAACCTGCTGGGCGAGGATTACATCACCATGGCCAAGGCCAAGGGACTCTCCAGCAACCGGGTGATCTTCAACTACGGCGCCCGCAACGCCATTCTGCCCAGCGTCACCGCCCTCTCCATGGCGCTCGGCTTCGTCATCGGTGGCTCTCTTATCACTGAGGTGATCTTCAACTATCCCGGCCTGGGCCTGACCCTCTATCAGGGCATTCTGGCCCGCGACTACCCGCTCATTCAGGGGCAACTGCTCATCATGACCATCACCATGCTCAGCTTCAATTTCCTGGCCGACGTGCTCTACGTCTTCCTGGATCCCCGTCTGCGTACAGGAGGCAAATAAGATGCGTATGCCGACCATGCTCAAAATTCTGTTACCGGACAACAAGATGCGTATGCCCACAATCCTCAAAATCCTGCTGGGCAACAAGAAGGCTGCCTGTGGCCTCGCCATCGTGGTTGCCTTTGTCCTGATGGCCATCTTTGCCCCCATTCTGGCCAGCAACGAGCCGACCAAACGGGTGGCTCGCCCGCACCAGCCGCCCAGTGCCGAGTTCGTGATGGGGTCCACCCGCATGGGCCACGACATCTGGGCCCAGTTCACCAACGGCGCCCGTATCTCGCTGCTGGTGGGCTTCAGCGCAGGCCTGCTGGTCTGCACCCTGGCCGTTGCCATCGGTATCACCGCCGGTTATTTCGGCGGTCTGGTGGACGAGTGCCTCACCTTCCTGATGAACGTGGTGCTGGTGATCCCCAATCTCCCCTTGCTACTGGTGCTGGCGAGCTTTATCGGGGAGGCGTCACCGGCGGTGATTGCCGTGATAATAGGGTTGACCTCGTGGGCCTATGGTGCGCGGGTTATCCGGGCCCAGACCCTGGCCCTGCGCGAGAAGGAGTTCGTCATCGCCGCCGAAGTGCTGGGTGAGCCGGCCTGGCGCATCATTCTGGTGGAGATCCTGCCCAACCTCATCTCCATCATCGGGGTGAGCTTTATCGGCTCTATCATCTACGCCATCGTCACCGAAGCGACCCTGGAGTTCTTGGGGCTTGGCGACCCGACCGTGGTGAGCTGGGGCATCATGCTCTACAACGCCCAGACCTCCAGTGCCATTCTGATCGGCGCCTGGTGGGAGATCCTGGCCCCCTGCTTTGCCATCGCCACCCTGGGTGCCGGTCTGGCCCTGCTCAACTTCGCCATCGACGAGATCGCCAACCCGCAGCTGCGCTCCCACAAAGGGCTCAACCGCTGGAAGAAACTTGCCACACCGGTCGCCACACCGCTCTCTGCCGCACAGGAGAAGACAGCATGAACAAGCATCCCCTGCTGTCAGTACGCAATCTTTGCGTCGACTACATCACCGAAAATGGCGACGTGCGCGCCGTCAACTCGGTCAGCTTCGATATCAGACAGGGTGAGGTGTTCGGCCTCGCTGGCGAGTCGGGCTGCGGCAAATCCACCGTCGCCTTCTCGGTGGCCCGACTGCACAAGCCGCCCGCCTACATCAGCGGTGGCGAGATCCTGTTCAAAGGGGAGAACATCCTCCACTACAACGAGGAGCGGCTGCGCTCCTACCGCTGGCAACAGGTGTCGGTGGTGTTCCAGTCCGCCATGAACGCCCTGAACCCGGTACTGCGGATGGAGGAGCAATTCTGTGACGTACTGCTGGCCCACAACCCCGGCATGACCCGCTACGAGGCGATCAAGCGCGCTCAGGAGCTGCTCACCATCGTCGACATCCACCCGAGCCGGCTCAAGGACTACCCGCACCAGTTCTCCGGTGGCATGCGCCAGCGGCTGGTGATTGCCATCGCCATGGCGCTCAATCCCGAGCTGCTGATCATGGATGAGCCGACCACGGCGCTCGATGTGGTGGTACAGCGAGAGATCCTGCAGAAGGTCTATGCCCTGAAAGAGAAGTTCAACTTCTCCATTCTGTTCATCACCCACGACCTCTCCCTGATGGTGGAGTTCTGCGATCGCATCGGCATCATGTATGCCGGCGAACTGATTGAAGTCGCCCCCTCCAAGGCGATCCTGACCGCGCCGCTGCACCCCTATACCAGAGGGCTCGGCAACTCCTTCCCCCCCCTGCACGGACCGAAGAAGGTGCTGGAGGGGATCCCGGGCACCCCGCTCAACCTGCTGGAGGTGCCGGTCGGCTGCCGCTTTCAGGCCCGCTGCGGCAAGGTGCACGATCGCTGCCGTCAGGAGTACACCAAATTGGCCGAGATCCGCCCCGGGCAACAGACCGCCTGCCACCTCTATGAGGAGCAAGGGCTGCAACAAGATTCCGTGATCTATCTGGACAAGGCCGCTGGCTGTTAAGGATGTCTGTCATGCAAATCGCCAAAACCGATGCACCCATCATCGAAGTCCAGCACCTCTACAAGGACTTCCCCATCAACTCCAATGCCATCAAGAGTGGCAAGATGCGGGCACTCTCCGACATCACCTTCAACCTGCACCGGGGCCGCGCCCTGGCGGTGGTCGGGGAGTCGGGCTCCGGCAAGAGCACCATCGCCAAGATCATCGCCAAGATGTACAAGCTCAGTGCCGGGCGCATTCTCTATCGCGGCCACGACCTGGAAGAGTTCAACAAGGGCACCGCCCTGCTAGACTATCGCCAGAGCGTGCAGATGGTGTGGCAAGATCCGTTCGGTTCGCTCAACCCGACCCACACCATCTATCACCACATCGCCCGCCCCCTGCTGCTGCACAGCAAGGTGATCGACAAGAAAGAGCTGCCCGACATGGTCTACGCCCTGCTGGAGAAGGTGGGGCTCACCCCCGCCAAAGCGACGGCGGCCAAGTATCCGCACCAGCTCTCCGGCGGTCAGCGCCAGCGGGTCAACATCGCCCGCAATCTGGCGGTGGAGGCGGAAGTGGTGCTGGCGGACGAGCCGACTTCCATGCTCGACGTCTCCATTCGCATCGGCATCCTCAACCTGATGGAGCAGATGAAGAACGAGCTCGGTGTCTCCATGCTCTACATCACCCACGACATCGCCACCGCCCGCTATGTGGCGGAAGATCTGGCGGTCATGTATGTGGGTCACATGGTGGAGTGGGGCGAGGTGGACGAGATCCTGCACCACCCGCAGCACCCCTACACCCAGCTGCTCATCTCGGCGGTGCCCGACCCAGAGAAGAGCATCCACGCCGGACTGGAGGGGGGCCGCAAGGGGGAGATCCCGCTCTGGACGCCGGAGTCCTGCGGTTGCCCGTTTGCCGGGCGCTGCAATCAGGCGATGCCCCGCTGCAAGGAGAGTCTGCCTGCCATCACCAAGCTTGCCGACAACCACTTCGTGCGTTGCTACCTCTACGAGTGAAGGTGAACCCGATACCGGCCGGACAGCACAGTCCGGCCATGCCTCGATACGGGGCGGCCACAGCCCCGTGATGTGCCTCACCGCCCTGCGGTGAACCACAGGAGTAATACCTTGATGGAACTCTTGATCAATCAGGTGGGCTACGAGTGCGACGGACACAAGGTCGCCCTGTTGCAAACCTCCCCCGCCCCTGATCTCGGCGGCTATGTCAGGCTGCAACGCCTCGATGATGGCCAGATCCTGTTTGAAACCCCGCTACAAGCGGCTGGCAGCGTCCCAGGCTGGCAAGGGCGTGCTTACTGGCGCGCCGACTTCTCTGCATTCAAGGAGCCCGGCCACTATCGGCTGGAGGCGATCACTGCCCAAGGCATTGTCCGCTCCACCCGTTTTGCCATCGGCCAGGATCTGCTGGCCAGCCGCTGCCTTTCCGATGTCATTCACTACTTCAAGGGGCAGCGCGCCAGCGGCACCTTTGATCGGGCCGACCGCAGCGCCCGCCTGTTTGGCTCCGACCAGCACAAAGATGTCCACGGCGGCTGGTTCGATGCCAGCGGCGACATGAGCAAGTACCTGAGCCACCTCTCCTACGCCAACTACCTCAACCCCCAGCAGACCCCTATGGTGGTGTGGGCTCTGCTCAAGTGCCGGGAACTGCTGGCCCCGCGCCGCGATATCGACGGGGTGAACCTCTGCAAGCGGCTCAATGACGAGGCGCTGCACGGCGCCGATTTCCTCTGCCGGATGCAGGATGAGTCGGGCTTCTTCTACATGACCCTGTTCGACAAGTGGAGCAAGGATCCCGCCCAGCGCGAGCTGTGCGCCTATGCGACCCAACAGGGGATCAAATCCGCCAACTGGCAGGCAGGTTTCCGCCAGGGGGGCGGCATGGCCATCGCCGCGCTGGCCCGCGCCGCCCGCGAGAGCGTCAGCGGCGACTTCGATGCCAGCCGCTACGCCGAGACCGCCAAACGCGGCTACCTGCACCTGTGCGAACACAACCTCTCCTATCTGGATGACGGGGTCGAAAACATCATCGACGACTACTGCGCCCTGCTGGCGGCGGTTGAGCTGACCCGCACCTTCGGCGCCGAGTGGCTGAATGAAGCTAGGGCCCGCGTCAGCAAGCTCTGTGCCCGCCAGCGCCCTCATCCTGAGCTGGGTCACTACTGGTCGGCCAACGAGGATGGCTCGCGCCCCTACTACCACGCCGCCGAGGCGGGCCTGCCGGTGCTGGCGCTACTGGAATATCTGGGCGTAGAGCCGGAGCAGGAGCACAAGGCCCAAGCACAAACCGTGGTGGAACAGGCACTGGCCGCCGAGCTGGCGCTCTGCGCCCGGGCGGGCAACCCCTTCTCCCTCGCCCGCCAATATGTCAAAGGGGTGGATGAAGCGCCGCGCGTCAGCTTTTTTATGCCTCACCACAACGAATCCGGTTACTGGTGGCAGGGGGAGAACGCTCGCCTGGCCTCGCTGGCCGCCATGGCCTTTGCCGCCGCAGTACAGTTGCCCCTACAGAGCAGGTTGCTGCGTACTTTCGGTCAGCGCCAGCTCGACTGGATCCTCGGGCAAAACCCCTTCAATGCCTGCATGCTGGCGGGCCACGGCATCAACAACCCCGCCTATACCGCCGGCTACCCCAACGCGCAGGGGGGGATCTGCAACGGCATCACCTCAGGGTTTGATGACGAAAACGACGTGGCTTTTATCCCGCAGGAGTACAAGGATCGGCTGGATCAGAACTGGCGCTGGGGTGAGCAGTGGATCCCCCACGCAGCCTGGTTTGCCCTTGCCATCAGCTGGCAAAATGCCGCAGGAGGCCGCCATGATTGAGTACTGGGTCGGGGTCGATGGCGGAGGCACCCACACTCGCGCCCGCATTCGGGATCGGGCGGGCAAGCTGCTCGGTGAAGGGCGGGCGGCAGGCTCCAATTTGGAGCTGGGCATCAACCATGCCCACGCCAATGTGCTGGCCGCCATTGCCAGCGCCCGCCTTGCTGCCGGGCTAGGCATCGAGTGTGAACAACAGATGGGGGTCGGGCTGGCGCTCGCCTCCGCCGAGCTGGCCGACTGCTATCACGCCATGCTCGCCATGCCCTTCCCCTTTGCCAGTGTCAAGCTCACCTCCGATGCCTTCGGCGCCTGTCTCGGCGCCTTTGGTGGCCGGGAGGGGGCCATTCTGATCGCCGGTACCGGCTCGGTGGGGCTGATCTATCACGCAGGTCAAATTCGCACCTGTTCCGGCCGCGGCTTCCCCATTTCAGACATAGGCAGCGGCGCTTGGCTGGGGCTGCGCGCCATCCAGCAATCCTTGCTCTGCCACGACGGCATTCTGCCTCCCAGTACCCTCGCCATCCGCTTGATGGATCGCTTCAAGCGGGATCAGGCGGAAGTAGTGCGATGGGCCGCCCGCGCCATTCCGGCGGACTATGGCCACTTTGCCCCCTGGGTGTTCGATGCCGCCAGCGATGGCGACGAGCTCGCCAACCAGCTGCTGGACGAAACCTGCGAACAGCTGCGGATCCTGCTGGAGGGGATGACCCAGCTCGGTGCCAAACAGATCGCCCTGCTGGGGGGGATTGGCACCCGCCTCACTCCCCGTCTCGGCCAGCTCAACCTGATCCCCCCCCAGGCGGATGCGCTCGATGGCGCCATCCTGTTTGCCCAATCAGAGGATTTTCCATGTCTACACCCCTGATCCACACCCAGGTCGCCCGACGTGACGGCGAGGATGTCTGGTTCACCTTCACTCTCTCCCGCATGCCGGAAACCCAGTGGAAGCTGCACTTCTGTCTGGCTCGCCATATCGACCCCGACTCACTGCAAGGAGGCAAGCTGGAGCGCCAGAGCGGCAGCTACAAGGTGATTGTCCCGAACGCTGGCAGCTGCGAGCTGCGCTTTTGCTGCCGCCAGACCCCCATCAAGAAGCTCTCCGACATGCCGCAGGGGTTCTTCCTCAGCCTGCCGGAGGCGACCACCGGCGCCCAGCTGCTGCCGGTGACGCTGGCGGCGCAGGATCTCGGGCTGGAGAACCCGCCGATCACCCGCCCCGACCTGCCCGAGGTCGAGCCCCTGCCCGGTATCGTGCCGCAACCGGCCCATCAGGTGCTGCTGGAGGGGAACTTCCGGCTGGCCGAGCGGGCCCATGTCAGCGCCCCCCGCGATGTACCGGGTCTGCTGGCCCACTTCAACGAGCTGACGTCGCTGGCACTGGAACAGGATCACGACGCCGAAATCCGGCTGACCGAGGCCAAACTGGCCCCCGAAGCTTACCGGCTCACCATCACCGAAGAGGAAATCGTGATTGCCGCTGCGGGCGAGAGCGGCTGGCGTCACGGGCTGGTCACGCTGGCCCAGTGGTATCTGCAACATGGCGAGAGCCTGCCCTGCGTCACGCTGGAGGATGCCCCGCGCTTTGGCTTTCGCGGCATTTTTCTCGACTGTGCTCGCCACTTCCACACCCCGGCAACCATCAAGCGCCTGCTCAAGCTGATGAGCCTCTACAAGTTCAACCGCTTCCACTGGCACCTGACCGATGACGAGGGGTGGCGGATCGAGATCAAGGCCTTCCCCGCGCTGACCGACGTGGGCGCCTGGCGGGGCCATGACCTGGCGATAGGCCCCCAGCTGAGCGGCGGCGCCGAACCCTATGGCGGCTACTACACCCAGAGCGAGGTGAAGGAGCTGGTGAGCTATGCCAGTGAACTCGGCATCACCGTCATTCCCGAGATCGACATTCCGGGCCACTGCCACGCCGCCATCAAGGCACTGCCCGAGCTGCTGGTCGAAACGGTGGATCACTCCCGCTACCTCTCGGTCCAGCATTTCGATGACAATGTGCTCAACCCCGCCCTGCCCGGCACCTACCGCTTTCTGGAGACTGTGCTGGACGAGGTGTGTGAACTCTTCCCCGGCCCGCAGATCCACATGGGCGGTGACGAGGTGCCGACCGGTGTCTGGACCGACAGCCCAGCCTGCCAGCAGCTGATGACCGAGCAGGGCTACTCCGACTGCCGCGAGCTGCAGGGCCATCTGCTGCGCCACTGCCAGCACTATCTGGCCGACAAGGGCAAGCGGATGCTCGGCTGGGAGGAGATCCTGCACGGCGACAAGGTGAGCCGCAACGCCGCCGTCTGTGCCTGGACCAGCTTCCAGGCGGGGTTGGACGCCGCCGCAGCCGGTTATCCGGTGGTAATGGCGCCCGCCCAGTCCCTCTATCTGGATCTGGCCTGGAGCCAAGACATTCATGAACCCGGCCTCTATTGGGCGGGAACCCTCAATCTGGAGCAGGTCTATGCGTGCGATCCTGCGCCAGCCGATTTCCATGCCAACGATAACATCCTCGGGGTGCTGAGCCCCTTGTGGTCAGAATTGATCACCAGCCGTGATCGTCTCGACTACATGTTGTTCCCGCGTATGCTGGCCACGGCCGAGGTGGCCTGGAGCGATCCCGCCCACAAGGGCTGGGAGCACTTCGCCGCCCGCCTGCCGGGTCAGCTGCAGATCCTCGATCAGTTGCAGGTGCGCTACCGGATACCACAGAGGTAATGTTGTCTCTACTTTGGCGGCCAATCGGCCGCCTTTTTTACGATTAACCAACAAAACATCAACTTCACCCTACCATTCATCCGTCATTATTGGCAAAATTCAGCCCCCAATGAAGCTGGTCTGCTTCCTGCTGGCGCGAGCCTGCAGCCACCTCCAGATCTGCCACAATAACAACGACAACATTATCAACAAGAACATCGGAGCGTATTCTTATGGCCCGCAGAGACGTCCATACCCTGGATAGCGAAGTGGAGTTTCCTGCCGACGTACAACTGGTCTCCACCACTGACCTGCGCGGGGTGATCACCTACGCCAACCCGGCCTTCTGCGACATCGCAGGCTACTCGGTCGATGAACTGGTGGGACACAACCACAATCTGGTACGCCACCCCGACATGCCCAAGGCCGCCTTCGCCGATCTCTGGGCCCGCCTCAAGGAGGGCAAACCCTGGCGCGGCATGGTGAAAAACCGCTGCAAGGATGGCCGTTACTACTGGGTAGATGCCTATGTGACCCCCATCTACGAAGGCAACAGGATCAGCGGCTACCAGTCGGTACGCTGCAAGCCCGAGCCCCAACTCAAGCGCATCGCCGCTCAGACCTACCAAGCCCTGCTCAAGGCCGAGCGCGGCAACAACAGCAACCTTCCCTCTCTTGCCAGAGTGCGCACCCCGGCCATTACCCTGCTGCTGCTCGGCCTGATGGGCTGGACCTTCGCCAGCCAAGGGGCCATGACCGTCCTGCTGATGCTGCTGCCCCTGTTACTTATTGGCGGGGCCTACTGGCGCGAGCTCTTTGCCCTGCCCCACTATCTGCAGCAACTGGGCCGCGAATATGACAGTCTGACCCGGCTGGTCTACTCCGGTGACAACCCCGGCGCCATTGCCGATTTTCATATCAAGATGCTGCAGGCCCGCATCCGAACCGTGTTGGGGCGGATCAACGATGCCACGGCACCTCTGCAAACCCTGGCCATCAATCTGAAGCAAGCCTCTCATCAGGCCTGTCTCGATATCAACGAGCAAGATGCCCAGACCCAGCAGATGGCTACGGCTATGACTCAGATGGCCAACACAGCTCACGAAATCGCCCGCAACATTCAGGACTCCAATGGTCAGGTCAACGAAGCTCGCAATCGTTGTGAACAAACCAACCAGCAGTTGAACCAGACCGAGCAACAGATCGAACAGCTCGCCAAACAGGCGGAGCTGGCATTCAACTCGGCGGTAGAGCTCGCCAGCGAATCCGAACGGATTGGCAGTGTCATGGGCGAGATCCAGGGCATCGCCGAGCAGACTAACCTGCTGGCCCTCAACGCGGCCATCGAAGCCGCTCGCGCCGGGGATCAGGGCCGTGGTTTTGCGGTGGTGGCCGACGAGGTGCGTACCCTGTCGACCCGCACCCACAAGGCGACCGAGCAGATCCAGGGCAGCATCAAGCAGATCCAACACACTCTGGGACGCTGGAAGGGGATGATGCAGGAGAACCTGCAACAGACCCGCGCATGTGCCGAGATGACCCGCCAGGGCGCCAGCAGCCTCCATACCGTGCTGGCAGAGATAGAGCTGGTCACCGAACACTCCACCCAGATCGCCACCGCTGCAGAGCAACAACAAGCGGTCGTGGAGGAGATCAGCCGCAGCATCCACCAGATCTCCGAGTACTCCCACGCCAACAGTCAGAAGATGCTGGATGTCGATCACTCCAGTCAGGCTCTGCTGGAACGGGCCAAGCAACTGAAGGGGCTTAGCCAAACCTTCGGCTGAATCATTGCCACCCCCATGACAGAAGCGCCACAATGGCGCTTCTGTTGTTTTTGACGAATCGGGTCTATGAGCATTGAATCAAGTCCATCCCCATTGAACAAAGCTACCCGTATCGAAGCGATCATCGCCCTGATCCCGGCAGGCAGGGTGGTCAGTTATGGTCAGGTGGCCGATCTGGCGGGGCTGCCCGGACGGGCAAGACTGGTAGGCAAGGTGCTGCGGGAAACCGACAAGGTACTGCCGTGGCATCGGGTGCTGGGCGCAGCGGGCACCATCTCGTTACCGAAAGGATCGCCAGGCTTTGCCGAACAGACGGGACGCCTGCAGCAGGAGGGGGTCGTGGTGATCGGGGGGAGGGTCAGAATGAAGGAGTGGCGATGGCAGCCCGATCTGGCCGAGCTGCTTTTTCTACTGCCATTTTGAGGGGATCACATCCGGATCACTCCAGCGGCGCCAGGATCTCGTCGCTGCGCACCTGCACCGGTATGGTCTCGTCCGCGCGCTGCAGCAGCACCAGCAGGCTCTGCCGGTCCACTTCCAGCACATAGGCCGCCCCTTCCCGGGTCATGCAGCTCATGCCCGGCCGGATCTCGTTAATCTCCATCTCAACCTCCTTGTCTACTTCGCGATTGACGACAGCTGCACTCCTTGCAGCTGTCTCAGTATACCGCTATCCATAAGCAAAGAGGCCCCTTGTCGGGGCCTCTTTTCATCAGGCCTTTTTAGCCTTTGGCAAACTCTCTTGCCAGGTACCATTGTCGTAGTGAGCGGTCCAACCGGTCGCCTTGCCGTTGACCTCGCTCATCACGTACTGCTCCTTGGTCTTGCGACTGAAGCGCACGATGGCGGGGTTGCCGTCCGGATCAGTGAGCGGGGCACCGGCCAGATACTTGTGCTTGGCGGAGATGCGATCCTTGAAGCGCTTGAGCTCTTCCACCAGCGGCGCGCGAGTCTCGCGGGATTTGGGGAAGTTGCTGGCTGCCAGGAACAGACCGGCAGCACCGTCACGCAGCACAAAGTGGGCATCGGACTGGGTGCACTTGAGCTCCGGTAGCGGCACCGGATCCTCCTTCGGCGGCGCGATATCACCGTTTTTCAGGATCTTGCGGGTGTTCTTGCAGGTCTCGTTGGTACAGCCCATGTACTTGCCGAAACGGCCGTTCTTGAGCTGCATCTCGCTGCCGCAGCGGTCGCACTCGATGCTCGGCCCTTCGTAGCCCTTGAGCTTGAACTGGCCCTTCTCGATTTCGTAGCCATCGCAGTCCGGGTTGCGACCACAGACGTGCAGCTTGCGGCTGTCATCGATGATGTAGGCATCCATCGCTGTGCCACAGACACCGCAACGGTGCTTGGCACGCAGCGCTTCGGTTTCCGCCTCTTCACCGTCAGTGGCGGAGACAAACTCGTCGGCAGAGACCAGGTTGATGGTCTTCTTGCAGCGCTCTTTGGGCGGCAAAGCATACCCGGAGCAGCCAAGGAACACGCCGGTTGTGGCGGTACGAATCCCCATCTTGCGGCCGCAATCCGGGCAGTCGATGTCAGTCATCACCATCTGGTTGGCACGCATGCCGCCCTCTTCGGGCGCCTTGTCGGCCTTCTCCAGCTCCTGGGTAAACTCGGCGTAGAAGGCGTCCAGCACCTTCTTCCATTCCAGGCTCCCTTCGGCGATACCATCGAGCTTGTCTTCCATCTTGGCGGTGAACTCGTAGTTCATCAGCTCTACGAAGTTCTCCACCAGACGATCGGTGACAATCTCGCCCATCTTCTCGGCGAAGAAACGGCGGCTTTCGACCCGCACATAACCGCGATCAACGATGGTGGAGATGATGGAGGCGTAGGTAGAGGGACGGCCGATGCCGCGTTTTTCCAGCTCGCGCACCAGCGCCGCTTCGGTAAAGCGGGCAGGCGGCTTGGTGAAGTGCTGGCGCGGATCCAGCTTGACCAGTTTCAGTACCTCGCCCACGGTCACCGCAGGCAGCTGGCTATCTTCGCCCTTGCGACCCATCGGCGGCAGCGCCTTGGTCCAACCGGCGAAGCGCAGGGTACGGCCACGAGCCTTGAGCTCGAACTCACCCGCCTTGACGGTCAGGGTGGAGGAATCGTACTGAGCCGGGGTCATCTGGCAGGCAACAAACTGACGCCAGATGAGCTCGTACAGACGCATGGCATCCGGCTCCATCCCTTCCAGCATCTCGGCCGTGACCAGCACGCTGGAGGGACGGATCGCCTCATGCGCTTCCTGGGCATTGGCCTTGGCGCCATACAGATTCGGCTCGGCTGGCAGATAGGCCGCGCCATACTGCTCGCCGATATATTCACGCACCGCCTCAACCGCCTCTTTGCTGAGGTTGGTGGAGTCGGTACGCATATAGGTAATGTAACCCGCTTCATAGAGACGCTGGGCCATCATCATGGTCTTCTTGACCCCAAAGCTCAGACGGGTAGAGGCCGCCTGCTGCAGGGTGGAGGTGATGAACGGCGCGGACGGCTTGGAGCCGGTCGGTTTGTCTTCCCGGTTCACTACCTTGTAGTCAACCCCTTCCAGGGCAGCCACGGCGGCGAAGGTCTCGGCCTGGGTCACCGGCTTGAAGTCGGCACCGTTGCGGCTGACCACTTCCATCCGCAGATCGGCCTTGTCACCGGTCAGCAGGTCGGCATTGAGATCCCAGAACTCGACCGGTACGAACGCCTTGATTTCGCGCTCTTTATCGACGATGAGGCGCACCGCAACGGACTGCACTCGACCGGCGGAGAGACCGCGGGCCAGTTTTTTCCACAGCAGCGGGGAGACCATGTAACCCACCACGCGGTCGAGGAAACGACGGGCCTGCTGGGCATTGACGCGGTCAATATTGAGTTCGGACGGCTGGGCAAACGCCTCCTTGATGGCGCTCTTGGTGATCTCGTTAAACACCACGCGCTTGTAGCGGCTGTCGTCGCCACCGATGATCTCGCGCAGGTGCCAGGCGATCGCCTCTCCTTCTCTATCCAAGTCGGTTGCGAGATAGATGGTGTCGGCTTTCTCGGCCAGACTTTGCAACTCGCTGACCACCTTCTCCTTGCCGGGCAAAATCTGGTAGTTGGCCTGCCAGCCAGCGGTCGGATTGATACCCATCCGGGCAAACAGGGCCTTGCGATCCTTGGCAGCCTTCTCGGATTCGCTCAACTTGATGCCGCGAATGACAGGTTTCTTGGGCTCGGTGCTGGCGCTGCCGCTGGTGGGCAGATCGCGAACATGACCCACGCTGGATTTCACCACGTAGTCCTTGCCCAGATATTTGTTGATCGTCTTGGCCTTGGCCGGAGACTCCACTATGACCAGTGATTTGCCCATGCTGTAACTATTATCCTCATTGCACCCGACGGGGTTGGTGTGCGGTTTTGTGGGGCTGTATAAGAGATTTGGCGCGAAAAAGCAATCTTGTGAGCAAATTTGCCTGACCAGCCCTAACCACACGGCTTCTTTTATTGCTTCTTTATTTATTAATGCGAAGGCAACAGGCCGGACGCAACCGCTTTTTCAATTTTCTGCCATACCGCCCCTCTTTTTATATCTGAAACGACATAAAAACGTCTGCTGGTTACCGGCTTGTTACAAAAACATAAAATCTCTTTATAATGGCCCAACCCCGACGCATTGTGCGCGGAAGGAACCGCTACCCATCATAAAAATCGAAAGGATGTACTCAATGAAGCACTTCGAGGTCAATTTCGACGGTCTGGTCGGCCCGACTCATAACTATGCTGGCCTCTCCTACGGCAATGTTGCCTCCCAGAGCAATGCCCAGGAGGCTTCCAATCCGAAAGAGGCCGCCAAGCAGGGGCTGCGCAAGATGAAGGCGCTGACCGAGCTTGGCATGACTCAGGGGGTACTGGCGCCACAAGAGCGTCCCGACCTCGCCACCCTGCGCCGCCTCGGCTTCATCGGCAACGATGCCCGGGTGCTGGAACAGGCCGCCAAACAGGCTCCCGCCGTACTGGCTGCCTGCTATTCGGCTTCCAGCATGTGGACAGCCAACGCCGCCACCGTCTCCCCCAGTGCCGATACCCAGGATGGCCGCATTCACTTCACCCCCGCCAACCTGACCAACAAGTTTCACCGCTCCCTGGAGCCCGACGTCACTGGTCGTATCCTGCGCGCCGTGTTCAACAACGATCGCCACTTCAGCCACCACCTCCATCTGCCGGAGAATGACCACTTCGGCGACGAGGGTGCAGCTAACCACACCCGCCTCTGCCGGGCCTATGGCGAGGCGGGGGTCGAGCTGTTCGTCTATGGCCGCAGCGCCTTTGACTACTCCCGCCCGGCGCCGAAGCGCTACCCGGCACGCCAGACCCTGGAGGCAAGCCAGGCCATCGCCCGCCTGCATGGCCTTGGCGAGGAGAGCGTGGTGTTTATTCAGCAAAACCCGGAGGTGATCGATCAGGGGGTATTCCATAACGACGTGATCGCGGTGGGCAACCAGAACGTGCTCTTCTTCCACCAACAAGCCTTCCTCAACACCGAACAGGCGCTGGCCGAGGTGCAGACCAAGTTTGGCGAAGGGGATTTGCACTTTATCGAAGTGCCGACTACCGAGGTATCCGTGCTGGATGCGGTGAAATCCTACCTGTTCAACACCCAGATCCTCACCCTGCCGAGCGGCGAGATGGCCATTATCGCCCCCACCGAGTGCCGCGATAATCCGGCGGTGTCGGCCTATCTTGGCAAGCTGCTGACGCAGGAGACCCCGATCAAGGCGGTCCACTACATGGATGTGAAACAGAGCATGCGCAATGGCGGCGGCCCGGCCTGCCTGCGACTACGGGTTGCCATGAACGATCAGGAACTCGCGGCGGTCAATCCGGCTTGCCTTATCAACGACAGCCAGTTTGCCCGCCTCGATGGCTGGGTAGATCGCCACTATCGCGACCGGCTGACCCTCGATGACCTGCGGGATCCGGCACTGGTGCAGGAGTCCCGCAGCGCACTGGACGAGCTGACCCAGATCCTGAAACTGGGTTCGGTCTACCCGTTCCAGCGCTAAATGTGATGCCCGGCAAGACCGCCAATGCTGGCGGTCTTCTGCTATCTGCCTTCTCTTCAGCACGATCGCCAGCTTGCACGGATGCTGTTCTGTGCAGAAAAGCAGCGCACAACTTGCTGATAAGCTTGAATTTTGAGCTGGATGTATCAAAAAATCGACGAACAGTCATTTTTTACTGCCAGATGCCTCATCAAGGGGTTCACAAAGCCTCTGGATCTGATAGTATGCGCCTCGCACTTGGGGAGGGGTTCCCGAGCGGCCAAAGGGATCAGACTGTAAATCTGACGGCTCTGCCTTCGAAGGTTCGAATCCTTCTCCCTCCACCATTCAAGTGCAAAAGTAGTGACAATCAGGAAATACCCCGTGGAGGGGTTCCCGAGCGGCCAAAGGCATCAGACTTTAAATCTGACGGCTCTGCCTTCGAAGGTTCGAATCCTTCTCCCTCCACCATTTCCCTGATTGCAATGGCTGAATACAATTTGCTTTGCCCCTGTGGAGGGGTTCCCGAGCGGCCAAAGGGATCAGACTGTAAATCTGACGGCTCTGCCTTCGAAGGTTCGAATCCTTCTCCCTCCACCATCATTCAAGAAAACCCGGCCTCGCGCCGGGTTTTCGCTTTCTACCATTCTCATCACATTTTTCCGACCTTGTCAGATCTGACAGTTGCAATTGCATCCCATCTTGCTCATCGTGGCATCATCGACATCAGAGTGTTCACATCATGTTTGAAGTCTGGGACGAGAATGGTCACGCCACCGGTCTGACACTGCAAGCGCTCAAAGTCAGGATAAGCAACGACTATCAGGGTGATCTGATGGTGCGCTACAGCAACAAGCTGGGACTCCCCACGACCCTCTTTCTGACCATTCATCAGGGCGTTGCCTATCAACGCTTCAAAGCGGGCTCGCCAAAACTGGATTGGGAATGGCTGGCCACCGCAGGCAATGGCCACAGCCCCCACCATTTTATGAGTGCACAGTTCACCCGGTTTCAACTCGCGCCGGATAATTGAATACAGGCAAATCCCGCTCGAACATCACCACACATTGCTGAAAACTCATCTCCCATTCCGGTTAGATTCCTGCCAAATTGCATGATGACGTGGGGGCGAGTACAATCTCGCACCCCGAATATCCAGCGCATCTTCTTTAGATAGCCCCGGATATGCCGTCATCGGGTCACGGTCGATTGAGCCGCCTTTCAGCGAGCTGGATGTTGACCGACCTCAACCCATACGGCGCCATCAGGTGGCGTCGTCCTGATTTGCAATCAGATATAAAGAGTCCGCCATGTTTAAACCAGAATTGCTCTCCCCCGCAGGTTCCCTCAAGAACATGCGTTATGCCTACGCCTATGGCGCCGATGCCGTCTATGCCGGTCAGCCCCGCTACAGCCTGCGGGTGCGCAACAACGAATTCGATCATGAAAACCTGCAACTGGGCATCAACGAAGCCCATGCGCTGGGCAAGCAGTTCTATGTGGTGGCCAACATCCAGCCCCACAACTCCAAGCTCAAGACCTTTATCCGCGATATGCGCCCTGTGGTGGAGATGAAGCCCGATGCGCTGATCATGTCCGACCCCGGTCTTATCATGATGATGCGTGAAGCCTTCCCGGATATGCCCATTCACCTCTCGGTGCAGGCCAACGCGGTCAACTGGGCCACGGTGAAGTTCTGGCATCAGATGGGCCTGACCCGCGCCATCCTCTCCCGCGAGCTGTCGCTGGACGAGATCGAAGAGATCCGCATGCAGGTGCCGGAGATGGAGTTGGAAGTGTTCGTCCACGGCGCGCTGTGCATGGCCTACTCCGGTCGCTGCCTGCTCTCCGGTTACATCAACAAGCGTGACCCCAACCAGGGCACCTGCACCAACTCCTGCCGCTGGGAGTACAAGGTGCACGAGGGTAAAGAAGATGACGTGGGCCAGATCGTCCACCGTCAGGAGCCCATCGCCGTGCGTCCCGACAACACCCTGGGCCTGGGCAAGCCGACCGATGCGCTGGTGCTGCTGGAAGAGTCCAACCGCCCGGGCGAGTACATGAGCGCGTTTGAAGACGAGCACGGCACCTATATCATGAACTCCAAGGACTTGCGCGCGGTCGAGCACGTCGAACGACTGACCAAAATGGGCGTTCACTCGCTGAAAATCGAAGGCCGCACCAAATCCTTCTACTACTGCGCCCGTACCGCTCAGGTCTATCGTAAAGCCATCGATGATGCAGTGGCGGGTCGTCCGTTCGATCGCAGCCTGATGGGCACCCTCGAGAATCTGGCCCACCGCGGCTACACCGAGGGCTTCCTGCGCCGTCACAACCACAGCGAATACCAGAACTACGACTACGGCTACTCCGTCTCCGACACCCAGCAGTTCGTCGGCGAGATCACCGGTCGCAAAGGTGACATGGTGGAAGTCGAGGTGAAGAACAAGTTCCTGGTGGGTAACAGCCTGGAGCTGATGACGCCGCAGGGCAACCTCAGCTTCAATCTGGAACAGATGCAGAACCGCAAGGGCGAGCTCATCGACACCGCGCCGGGCAACGGCCACGTGGTCTATGTGCCGGTACCGAAGGAAGTGGACATCAACTACGGCATCCTGCTGCGCAATCTGGGCGAGCGTCAGGATACCCGTCAGCCCCACTCGGCGGCCTGAGATGGCACTGCTCATCACCGACAAGTGCATCAACTGTGACATGTGCGATCCCGAGTGTCCGAACCAGGCCATTAGCCTCGGCGAGGAGATCTACGAGATCGACCCCAGTCGCTGCACCGAATGCGTCGGTCACTACGAGAAGCCGACCTGCATCAGCGTCTGCCCTATCGACTGCATCATCTGGGATCCCGCTCATGTGGAGACCGAAGATCAACTGATGGAGAAGTTTGTGCGGATGCACAGGCAGTAAAACGAAAAAAGGCCGAGCAATCGGCCTTTTTTGATCCTGCGTTCAGCGGCTGGCCATCACTTGCCGACCAGCCGGATCAGTTTGTCCAGCTCCCGCTGGGCCTCCAGCATCCGGGTCTGGGACTCCTCCAGCCTGGCCTGCCGCTTGGCAATCTTCTCCGGTTTGCCACTGACTCTCGCCTCCTGCAGCTCAAGCAGACGCTCATCCACCTCGCCGCGCAGTTTGTTAACCCGCTCTTTCTGCTCCTTAAGCAGACCTTCATCGGTGCAGTTGGCCTTGATATTGCGCGCTGCCTGTTCGAGCCCGGCAATCTGCCCGGCGTTATTGTGTGCTTTGGCAAACACCAGCTGGTCGTTGACGGCCTGCAGACGAGCCTTGCAACCGACCGCCTCACTGCCAAAGGCCTGACCCGCCAACAGCAGTAAGCCGGCTCCCAATACTTTCCACATCTCGATTCATCCGGTCTTATTTGCGAGCTGACCATAAAAACCTCGATCGGCAGCAGGGTCAAGCAAGCGGGAAAAAGGTGCGACAGAAGTTGTGCGACATCACGCAATTGCCACCCTGTTGGTTCTACAATGGCGCTCTTTCCAATCGGGAGTCTGTTATGAATCAACAAATTGTGGTCATTGCCAACGGTGCCCCCTACGGCAGCGAATCCCTGTTCAACGCCCTGCGTCTCGCTATCGCCCTCAACGAACAGGGTGGAGCCAGCCTGAAGCTGTTTCTGATGTCCGATGCGGTGAGTGCAGCGCTGGCCGGTCAGGCACCGGCCGAAGGGTACAACCTGCGCCAGATGCTGGAGATCCTGCTGGCACAAGGCGTCACCATTCGCCTGTGCAAGACCTGCACCGATGCCCGTGGCATCACCGCCCTACCGCTGATCGAGGGCATTGAGGTCGGCACCCTGCCGATGCTGGCCCAGTGGACCCTGGCCGCCGACAAGGTACTGACCTTCTGATCGCATCTGCTTGCCCTGCTCTCCCCCACTTGTGCCACTGAGCATCTCACGTCAGGCAAAGTGGGGGCCATTACGCTCCCTCGCTCCTCAATGACTACAATGTCAGTTGCCCATTCTGCTTGCCCTGAACCGCTTCACGGACAGAGTAATGGCCCAGTCATGGACAGAGGACGACGATGAATCCGACCGAACAGACCCTGCTTGAGCAGATGCGCATTACCGAATTCGAGATTGCCCATCGCAAGGAGTTGCTGCTGCTCAGCGAGCAAGATGTGGCGCTGCTGGCGAGCTATTGCGGTAAAATAGAGCCACGGGTCGATGCCCTGGTAGATCGCTTCTACCAGCAGCAGACGGCCATCACCGAAATCGCCCTGCTGATCGGTGATGCCGATACCCTCACCCGATTGCGCACCGCACAACGGCGTTATGTGCTCGATCTCTTCAGCGGCCAATACGATCTGGAGTACGTCAACAACCGGCTGCGGATCGGGCTGGTTCACAAGCGGATCGGGGTCGAGCCCAAACTCTATCTGGCCGCCATCAACACCCTCAAGGCCCTGCTGATCGAGGATATTTTCGAGCAGATCCGCGATGAACCGGATCGCCTCGCTATGCTGGCCGCACTGGACAAACTCTTTCTGTTCGACATCACCCTGGTGTTCGAGACCTATATTCGCAGTCTGGTGTCGGAAATAGAGTCCTCCAGAGAGAAATCGGAGAACTATGCCAAGAGCCTGGAGCAGAAAGTTCGCGAGCGGACCAGGCAGCTGGAGGAGCTGAACCGCACCGATGCTCTGACCGGATTGCTCAACGTTCGTCACCTCAACGAACTGTTGTTGTTGAGCCTGCGCACCTGTCAGCGCCGTGCCGAACCCATGGCCATCGCCTATCTCGATATCGATAACTTCAAACAAATCAATGACACCGAAGGACATCAACGCGGCGACGAGATCCTGCGGATCGTCGGCCACTGCATCCGTCAGGTCTTTCGTGCCGAAGACAGCTGCTTTCGCTATGGCGGGGATGAGTTCTGTCTGATCCTGCCCAACTGCAGCGAGAGTCAGGCCAGGGATATTTATTTCAAACGACTGACCCAGGCCATCAAGGGTCAGCTGGAGGATCTCACCCTCAGTATTGGTATCGCCCAGACCGGGCCGGATCACTACGATGACGGGCTCAACCTGATCCGGCTGGCCGACGAGCGAATGTACGCGGCCAAGAAGGCGCTCAAGGAGATTACCCCGGGCAGCACCCACTGATCCCCGGGGCTGACTGTCAGCCTCGCTTCGTTGCTGTGGGGAGCGAAGCGGGACGGGAGACCCTGGCCCCCCACTCATAGAGCGCAAAAATCGCCACGCAGAGCAGCGCCATCAGCACATAGAGCAGCTGGCCGCTCCACTGCTCGAGGATCCAGCCTCCCAGCAGGGCACCTGCGGCCCCTCCCAACCCGGCCAGTGCGCTGGCGCCAAAATAGCTTCCCTTGAGGTGGGTGGGGGCCATCTGGTCGATCAGCACGTTGAGCAGGGGGAACAGGATGGTCTCGCCGATGCTGAGCAGCAGCACGGCGCCAAACCAGTGGCTGCGCACCATCGGGTCCCCCAGCGCGAAGAGCAGCTGGGCCGCCAGAAAGAGCGCCATGCCGATATGAAGCCGTACCCGCACCGGCCAGCGTGACAACAACCGCAGCAGCGGAAACTGCAGCAGCACTACGGTCAGGGCATTGGTCGCCACCAGCAGAGCAACCAGCTCGGCCACCTGCGGCATACCGGCCCGGGTCAGGTACTGCACCAGCGGCGAGTGAAACTGGGAGTAGACCAGCACCATCAGCAGATTGGCCATCACCAGCAGCAGGAAGGCTCGATCCGCCAGCAACACCTTGATGGCATCCCGCAAGCCGGGCCCGGCAGTCCCCGGCTTGCCTGTGCTGCCAGCCCGGCGAAATCCCCAGCCAAAGGCCAGCGCCAGCAGCAGATAGCTCACCACCAGAAACAGGAAGGTCTCCTGCTGGGCGTTTATCCCGAGAGTCACCCCCAGTAGCGGCCCCAACGCGGCCCCCAGGTTGAGCAGAAAATAGCGCAGGTGCAGTGCCTGCTCCCGCGCCTTGGCCGAGGCCAGACTGTCGGCCATCAGTGCCTTTCCGGGGGCATCGATGAGCCCTGACGAGAGGCCGCTGCCCATCACCCCAACCCCGAGCCAGAACACCGCATGGGAGAAACCGAGCAGGCCGAAACAGAGCATCGCCACCAGACAACCGGCCAGCAGTATGCTGCGCCGACCGAAGCGATCAGAGAGCCAGCCGCCGTAAAAACTGACCAGGGTAGAGAGGGCCATTGAGCCCCCCAGCAACAGGCCGATGAAGGTGGCCGAAAGGTCATACTCCCGATAGAGCAGAATGGAGAGGAAGGGCCACACCATGTAGTAGCTGGTACGCACCATGAAAGTGCCCAGAATGACGATCCAGACCAACGGGGTAAATTGCCTGAAGGTGCTCCATGACATCGCTATGCTCCATGCCCCCGCAGCTCTTACCACAAGATCCTGTCATAAACGGGGAAAGCATTCAGTTGTAACAGAGGGCCTCAATAGAAACAACCCTCGCTCACCGACAAGGTGCAACTGGATGCAAAAAGGCCAGCCGGTGGGCACCGGCTGGCCTTTTTATCACGGGTTTCCCTCGGGTTAGCGCCAGAGGGCCAGGCTAGCGCCAGGGGCTCTGCTGCCACAGACGCCCCAGTCCGGCTTCCAGCGCCTGCGCGCCCTGCTTCCCCAGCTTCTGGGTCAGGCTTTTTGGCTTGCGATAGCTGATGCCGATCACCTTGTGGTGGCTGGCCTGCGCCAGCAGATAATCGTCGCTGGTACAGAGGGTATCCACCAGCCCCAATCCCTTAGCCTGACTTGCCAGCCAGTGCTCGCCGGTCGTGACCTGATCGATATCGAGTTGCGGGCGGTGTTCGGCCACAAATGCCTTGAAGCGCTCGTGGATCGCCGCCAGCTCCTCGCGAAACTTCTCGCGCCCCAGATCGTCGTTCTCGCCAAACATGGTGATAGTGCGCTTGTACTGACCGGCGGTGTGCATCTCGAATTCGATATCGTGCTTTTTCAACAACTTGTTGAAGTTCGGCATCTGGGCGATCACCCCGATGGAGCCGACGATGGCAAAGGGGGCTGCCAGGATTTTGTCCGCCACGCAAGCCATCATGTAGCCGCCGCTTGCCGCCACCTTGTCGATAGCCACGGTGAGCTTGATGTCACGATCGCGCAGCCGCTGCAGCTGGGAAGCGGCCAAGCCGTAACCATGCACTACGCCGCCACCGGATTCGAGTCGCAGCAGTACCTCGTCGCCGGGCTGGGCGACGCCGATCACCGCGCTCACCTCTTCGCGCAGGGAGGCCACCTCTTTGGCATCCATGCTGCCGTTGAAATCGAGCACGAACAGGCGACTGCGCTCATCACCGGCCTTGGTGCGCTTTTTCTGCTCTTCCTTCTGCTGCTTTTCCAGTACCTTGCGCTCGGCCTTGCTGGCGAGCGCGCTCTTGAGGGCAAATTGCCCCTGTTCCAGCTCGCTCGAGAGATCGGTCACCACCAGCTCACCCTTGCGCGCTTTCGGCTGGCGAGTGCTGACGAGCATCAGGATGATGGCGCCGATGGCCAGCAGGAAGGTCACTGTCTTGGCCAGAAACAGGCCATATTCGGTCAGAAATGTCACGATGGGCTCCAGAATGGATCGGTTTTCGTCACATTCTAGGGAGTTTGGTGGAGGCGCGCAAAAAATCGCAGCCAGTGACCGGAAAAACCAACCCGAGCATCACAACCTCTCTATTTTCTTCACATTTTTCTTGCCGCTGGCTGGTCAAACAGGCGTGCGGATCAGTACACTTGGCGCCGATTGCCATGCACTTATGGCCGGAATTTGTTAACAGGAGTTGTCATGCTCGATTATCAGGCACCCCGCGATCTGCTCAAGGATAAAGTCATTCTGGTCACCGGTGCTGGCGACGGGATCGGCCGCGAAGCCGCCCTCACCTACGCCGCTCACGGTGCCACCGTGATCCTGCTCGGCCGCACCAGCGCCAAACTCGAAGCCGTGTATGACCAGATTGAAGCCGCCGGTTATCCGCTGCCCGCCATCGTGCCGGTGGATCTGAAAGGGGCCACCGCCGTCCACTACCGCGGCATGGCCGAAACCTTCGCCCAGCAGTTTGGCCGCCTCGACGGCGTGCTGTTCAACGCCGGTCTGCTTGGCACCCTCTCTCCGTTTGAACATATTCAGGAGAAGGAGTGGGACGAGGTGATGCAGGTCAACGTCAAATCGGAATTCCTGCTGACCCAGGCGCTGCTGCCGCTGCTACGCCAGACCGCCAAGGCGCAGGGCGATGCCTCCATCGTCTACACCTCCTCCAGCGTGGGACGCAAGGGGCGTGCCTACTGGGGCACCTATGCCATCTCCAAATTTGCCATCGAGGGGATGATGGAAGTGCTGGCCGACGAGCTGGAAAACACCGGTGTGCGGGTCAATACCCTCAATCCGGGCGGTACCCGTACCAAGATGCGCGCCAGCGCCTTCCCGGCGGAAGATCCCATGAACCTCAAGACTCCGGCCGACCTGATGCCGCTCTACCTCTACCTGATGGGGTCGGACAGCCACGGCAAAACCGGCCAGACCTTTGTGGCTCAGCCAAAATAAACAGGCGGCTCAGCCCAAATAAATCAATAAAATACCCAGAGTGTTGTGCGGCAGAGGTTAAATTGAATAGGGGGCACAGGCTCCCTGTTCGAACCACTGACCATTCTATCTCCAATCAGGTTGAACTATGTTTCGTCCCAAGAGCACGTTTGAGCAATGGCGGATCTTTCAGGCGGTGGTCGACTGCGGCGGCTACGCCCAGGCGGCCGAGGCGCTGAACAAGAGCCAGTCCTCCCTCAATCATGCGGTTGCAAAGTTGCAGCAGAGTCTGGGGGTGCCCTTGCTGGAGGTGCGCGGCCGCAAGGCGGTGCTGACCCCGGCGGGCGAGATCTTCCTCAAGCGGGCTCGCCAGTTGAGCCAGCAAGTAGAAGAGCTGGAGAATCTGGCCAACAACCTGGAGCGGCAGTGGGAGCCGCAGATCAACCTCTATGTCTCGGCGCTGCAACCAAGGGATCGCCTCTATCGGGCGCTGGCCAGCTTCTACCCCCGCAGCCGGGGTTGCCGGGTCAACCTGCACGAACGCATTCACTGCCACTTCAACGCCCTGCAACCGGGGGATCTGATGCTCTCCGAGCACCTGCCCGGCGATCGCACCGGTCTGCTGCTGGACGAGGTGTGCCTGCTGCCCCTCTGCGCCGCCAGCCATCCGCTGGCGCAAGAGGAGGGGCCCATCCGCAGCGACGTGCTGACCAGCCATAACCAGATCAGCCTTCATCCCCCCATTCACCGCTCGGTGGACTGGAACGATGCGGATGACACCGGCTGGAAGGCGACCCACTACCACGAAGTGCTCGCCATGCTGCGCCTCGGCCTCGGCTATGCCTGGCTGCCGCGCCATCTGGTTGAGCGAGAGCTGGCGGAAGGTTCGCTCATACAGCTGGATCTGGAGAGCGGCAACGAGCGCCACCTCTATACCTACCTGCTGACCCTCTCCCCCGAATCCCTAGGCCCAGCGACCGAGCTGCTGCTGCGCTGCCTGCGCAACGAGTATCAAGGCGAATCAGCGCCGCTCCCGCACGCCCAGCCCCAACACGACAAATAACAGCCAGCCCACCGTCAGACGTTGGGCACCCGCCAGCTGGCGGCCAGTGCCACCAGCGCCAATCCCAACGCCACCATAAAGACCCCGTGGAAACTCCACACCTCCGCCACCACTCCGGCGATGGCCCCTGCCATGATGGAGCCGGTGCGGATGCTGTTGGCAAACAGGGTGGTCGCCACCCCGGCCCGCCCCGGCATCAGATCCTGAAAGTAAGACATGCCGATCCCCGCCACGATACCGATGAAGATGGCGTTGAACAGCTGCAAGGCGATCAGGGCGTATTGGTCGGTAAGGGTCACCAGACCGGTATAAAAGGCCGCGCCAGCCAGCACCGCCAACAACATCATGGGGCGCTTGCCAAAACGGGCCGTGTAGTAACCCGCCAGCAGCATGAAGGGGATCTCCAGCGCCGCCGCCGTGCCCATCAGGATACCGGCAAGCTTCTCATCCATCCCCAGTTCCCGGGTGATGTAGAGCGGCATATTGATGAGGTACATGCTGTTGCAGGTCCACATTAGGGTGGAGGCAATAAAGAGCGCCCGCACCGCAGGATCCCGCCAGCTGCTGACCCGCTCTGTCTC
This sequence comes from Aeromonas aquatilis, assembly GCF_054052405.1. NCBI lineage: Bacteria > Pseudomonadati > Pseudomonadota > Gammaproteobacteria > Aeromonadales > Aeromonadaceae > Aeromonas > Aeromonas aquatilis. The sequence goes on from NZ_JBSTYP010000001.1 coordinate 33,008, forward strand.
TTCGGCCATCTTGGGCAGTGGCAGCGAGGGCAACCAGCGCCACACCACCAGGGCACAAAGCAGATAGGCCAGTGCCGAAGCCAGATACATCAGCTCAAAACCGTAGCCGATGGCCAGCGCGAAGGCGATGGGTGGGCCTATGACCCAGGCCAGCGAAAACTGGGCCCGCATCACCGAGCTGAACATGTCAGCCCGCTTGTTGCAGCTATCAGAGTACTCCCGCGCCAGCGCAAACAGCTGGGGGCTGGCGGTCGCCGCCAGCGCGGCCAGCATCACCCCGAGGCTGGCCAGCAACCAGTAGTTGCGGTTCCAGGCAAACAGCAAGGAGAGCGCCACCCCGGCAAAACAGCAGCGCAGGATCAGTCGTTTGCGATCCCCCTTGTTATCGGAGCGATGGCCCAGCCACTGGCTGACCAGAATGCCCACCACCGCATTGATAGTATAAAAGAGCCCGACCAGAAAGGGGCGCACCTGCACCTCCTCGGCCAGAAACAGGCTCAAGGTAGGCACCTGCAGTGCCACCGCGACGCCGGTCATAAAGGTCACGGCAAGAAACGAAAGAGAGACGGGGTCCGGGCGTTTGACCGCCGCTATCGACAAGCTCATAGGGTTACCACTGATTGGAAGGACGATACGGGCTAACGGGCGGCAGCCGTATGAAAATTCGGCGCCTATCTTATGTCACTATCAAGAGCGGGCTCAAGGATGGCATAAGCAGGTGTGCGCCTTGCGAGGGAGGCCGCGACCCCGTAGAGTGAAAGCCCATCCTGCCAGCACACGGAGTTCGCATGTTTGATTTTGATCAGGAAGTAGACCGCAGTGGCACCATGAGCCTGAAATGGGACAAGTACAAGGGTCAGGATGTGCTGCCCATGTGGGTTGCCGATACCGACTTTGTCTCCCCCCCGTCCGTGATTGAGGCGTTGACCAAACGGGTTGCCCACGGCATTTTCGGCTATTCACGCCCCTCGCCGCGCCTGATCGAACTCATTATCGAACGGATGGCGACCCGCTATGGCTGGGCAATCGAGCCCGAATGGCTGGTATTCCTGCCCGGCGTGGTGCCGGGGCTCAACCTCGCCTGCAAGGCGTGGAGTCAGCATGGCCGCGGTATCATCACTCCCAAGCCGGTCTACTACCCCTTCCTGCAGGCGCCGGGCTTCAATGATCGTCCCCTGCTCACCGTGCCGATGGTTGAAGAGGCCGGTCGTTGGGTGCTGGATCTTGAAGAGCTGGAGCGTCAGGCTCCCGCCGCAGATCTGCTGCTGCTCTGCAACCCCCACAACCCGGGTGGCACCATCTTCACCCGTGACGAACTGCTGGCCATCGATGCCATCGCCGCACGCCACAATCTGGTGATCTGCTCCGATGAAATCCACTGCGATCTGCTGCTGGATAAGAATGCCCGCCACATTCCCTACGGCGCCATCAGTGCACAAGCAGCCGAGCGCTGCGCGGTGATGATGGCCCCGAGCAAGACCTTCAATATCGCTGGTCTCTGCTGCTCCTTCGCCATTATCCCCAACCCCCGTCTGCGCTTCAGGCTGCAGCAGGCGATGCGCGGCATCAGCGCCGACGTCAACCTGCTGGGCTTTGTCGCCGCCGAAGCGGCCTATGAGGGTGGCGAACTGTGGCTGACCGAGCAGCTCGACTATCTGGCAGCCAATCTGGCCCTGATCCAGCAGGCGGTTGCCCGCTGGCCCGGCGTCAAGCTGGCCAGCCATCAGGCGACGTATCTGGCCTGGATCGATGTGAGCGCACTTGGCCTTGCCGATCCCATCGCCTTCTTCGAGCAGGCAGGGGTTGGTCTCTCCCCCGGCGCCCAGTTTGGCGACGGCCAGTTCGTGCGGCTCAACTTCGGCTGCACCAGGGCACGACTGACCGACGCGCTGGCGCGGATGGAGCGGGCAATCCTCAACCACAGCAAGCCCTGATCAGCCAGCAACGGGATGGGCAAGCCCCATCCCTTTTTCCCTGTGTCATCAGCCAGCGGTCAACTCAGTCAACGGTCAATTATGTCTCTACGGATCTTGCATCACCTTCTGCTCCCACTCTGTGCACTCTCTGCGCTGCTCCCCTTTGGCAGCCAGGCGCTGACTATCGGAACGGGCCCGCTCAATGGGGTCTACTACCCGACCGGTGGCGCCATCTGCCGGGTACTCAATGCCGGCCATGCCCTGCATGGGGACAGCTGCACCGTGCAGAGCACCCGCGGCTCGATGGCCAACCTCAAGGCACTCGGCAAGGGGGACGTACAGCTGGCGCTGGTGCAGTCCGATGTGTTGCACCACGCCCTGCACGGCACCGGCCCCTTCAGCGGGCAGGGTGCCAACCACCAGTTGCGCAGCCTGTTCCGGCTCTATCAGGAGTCGTTGACCCTGCTGGCCACCCCCGACAGCGGCATCACCACCCTGGCAGATATCGAGGGGAAACGGGTCTATCCGGGCAACAACGGCGCCGGTGAGCAGATCACCAGCCAGGCCCTGATGGCAGCCATGGGATGGCAACCCGGGCAGTTTGTCGCCTATCAGCTCAAATCTGACAGCGAACCGCTGGAAGGGCTGTGCGATGGATCGCTGGATGCCGCTTTTGTGGTAGCCGGTCACCCCAGTCAGGCAGTTGGTGATCTGATCAGCCGCTGCAAGGTACGCCTGATCCCCATCGAAGGGGAGCAGATCGACAAGCTGCTCAAGCAGCACTCCTACTACCAGCGCAGTCGCATCGCCGCCAACCTCTATCCGGGGCAGACGGCCTCCATCAACAATATCGGGATGAGTGCCGAACTGGTGGCGCTGGCCAGCCTGCCGGATCCCATCGTTCGTACCGTGCGCGATACCCTGCTAGCACGGGTCAAGCAGTTCAGTCGGTTGCATCCCGCCCTGAGCAAGGTGACCCCCGAACAATTGCAGGCGCAAACCGAACTGCCCCTCCATGCGGGGATGTCGGATCAGCCGCCAGAACCCTTGCCACTGTCCTCCGAACAGTTAACAGCAGAACAGTTGGCACCGGAGCAGTTAACACCGGAACTATCGGCCTCCGCTGCGGCACCAGCGACGGATCAGGTGAGTGCCGCCAACGGGACGGCAACGCTTCTTGAGGCCCCCTCCGACGCCACCGCCACCAGCAGTGCGGCAGTGGAGACAGAAACCACAGAGGCTAATCCCTTGCCCGAAGAGGCACTTGAGGTCACCCCCGAGCTCACTGCTACGCCGACCACAGAGGGGGAAATAGTGGCTCCCTCTGCCGCAGCGTCAACGGTTCCACCACCATCGGCTGCCGCTTCGACTCAGTGGCCACAAAGCGTCTCTGCGGCCACTTCGCTGCAAAAACAGGCAACCCAGCCTGCCAGCAGCTCGGTTGCTGACGAAACCCCACCGCAGGATAAGGCCGACACGCCTCCCTCCCCTGCTACCAGCGCAGCCACACAGCTGCAACCCTGAGTGGCCAGCGCCAACAAATGCATCAGGGCAGCCTTGGCTGCCCTGATTATTGATATGCGTTCGATACTGGCGCAGTTGATTGGCCTGCTCACCTTGCCGCCCCGCTACGGCTCCATCACCCGGGTCAGATAGGGGTTGGGCTTCTGGATCTCCTCCTCCACCCAGTGCAGCAACTGCTTGATGGCCCGCGACAACACCTGATTCTGGCGTACCACGTAACCCAGACTGGTCCCGGGAAAGTCGCCGAGGCTGGTGACCGGCGCGGTGAGGTTGAGGCGCGGATGCAGGGAGAAGTCCGGCACGATGGCGACACCAAAGCCCGCCTCGGCCCAATCGAGCTGGGCGTCCACGCTACCCACCTCCATGATGCGGCAAGGGGGCAAGGCCAGCAGCGGCAGGGACGGATCGATCAGCGCCCGGGTGCGGGTATCGTGACCGAGCAGGATCAGGGTCGGCTCGTCGAGGGGATCGCTCTCCCCCGCCACCGCCCGCGCCTGCCAGCGGGCAAGGCCGTGGCCCAGCGCGCACCAGGTCACCTGTTGCAGCTCGGTATAGAAGAGCGGTTCGCTGCGCTTTTGCGCCATCACGAAGCCCAGATCCGCCTTGCCCGCCTTGACCAGCTCGGCGGCCTGATCCGAAGTGGTGTTGAACAGAGTGAGGTCGATGCCGGGAAACTCCCGCTTGAAGCGCTGAAACGGCTGGATCAGCAGCAGGCGGGAGATGATGTCGCTGGCGGCGATGGCCAGCGTCCCCTGGCTGAGCTGGTTGAGGGCATTGAGATCGGACTGGCAGAGCTGCAGCTCGGCAATGGTGCGCTCGGCGCTTTGCAGCAGCCGCTCCCCCGCCTGCGTCAGGCGAAACGGACTGCGCTCGATCAGCCGCACCCGGGTCGCCTGCTCCAGCCGCTTGATATGTAGGCTGACATTGGGCTGGGTCATGTGCAGCTCGGTGGCGGTCTGGCCAAAATGTTGCAATCGGGCCAGGGTGACAAAGGTTTGCAGCCAGTGAATATCCAGCATAAGAGTCCCTCAACCCGCGATGTGCGGGGCTTGCCAGGCAAAATCGGGCGGTTTGCCGCTTAATTGGCCATAATTATATGGTTCTCTTATCAGAATTATAAAGATAATTAATTTTTCTAATCCGCATCAGACTCCTAGGATGGACGCCTAACGTCTTAGGAGAAAGAGTCATGTCGTCTATCGTAGTCGTAGGTGCTAACTGGGGTGATGAAGGCAAAGGCCGCATCGTGGATTATCTGGCAGGTCAAGCTGGCGCCAGCATTCGCTTCCAGGGCGGCAACAACGCTGGCCACACCGTGGTCAACGACCTTGGCACCTTCAAGCTGCACCAGGTTCCGAGTGGCGTATTCAACCCGGATTGCCTGGTTGTCCTCGGCCCGGGCATGGTGATCAGCCCCGAGAAACTGACCGTCGAGCTCGAGGAAGTCAAAGCCTCCGGCGTGACTCCGAAGCTGGCCATCTCTGACCGCGCAACCCTGTGCCTGCCGCTGCACGCACTCGAAGATACCCTGGAAGAGCAGCGTCTGGGTGACGGCGCCTATGGCTCCACCCGTCAGGGCATCGCCCCTGCCTACGGCGATCGCGTGATGAAGAAAGCGATCCTGGTTGGCTGGCTGAAACAGCCGGACGTGCTGGTCGAGCGCATCCAGTTCATGCTGGACTGGAAACTGCCGCAGATGAAGGCTATCTACCCCTCCTTCGAATTCACCCAGACCGCCCAGGAGATGGCCGACTGGCTGCTGGAAGTCTCTGCACCGTGGATCGACGCCGTCTGCAACGTCAGCATGCCGCTCAAAGCGCTGCAGGCTGAAGGCAAGACCCTGCTGTTCGAAGCCCAGCTGGGCGCTGGCCGTGACCTGATCTACGGCGAATACCCCTGGGTGACCTCCTCCCACGTATCTGGCGCCTACGCCGGTATCGGTGGCGGTCTGCCGGGTCTGCGCCCGGAGCGCGTCATCGCCGTGGCCAAGGCATTCAGCTCCTCTGTCGGTACTGGCACCCTGCTGACCGCCATGGAGAACCAGGACGAGTTCCGCAAGATCACCAACGAGTTCGGCGCCACCACTGGCCGTCCCCGTGATGTCGGTTACTTCGACGCCGTCGCCACCAAGAACGGTGTCGAGCTGCAAGCCGCCACCGAAGTGGCCCTGACCAAGCTGGACTGCCTGACCGGTCTGCCGGATCTGAAGATCTGTGTGGCCTACGAAGGTGCCCACACCGAGAACCCGATTTGGCCACAAACCGCTGCCCTGAAGCCGGTTTACGAGCAGATGGAAAGCTGGAGCGAAGACATCACCGGTTGCCGCACCTTCGAAGAGCTGCCGCGCGCTGCTCAGCAGTACGTGCTGCGCATCGAAGCGCTGCTCGGCGTACCGGTTCCGATGGTTTCCGTCGGCCCGGGCCGTGACGAGATGATCCTGCGCTAAGCCGCACCTCTCATCGTCAAACAAAAAACCGGCATCCCTGATGCCGGTTTTTTTATGGCTGCTATTTACCCTATTGCCCTAAAAACCACTAAAAGGCTCAATTAACTCACCAATCGCCCTCACATTGAGCCGTTCTGCAATATTATTTTGCCCTGCTCTCGCTAAAGTGAACCCGTTACCACACGAGGAGTCACCCGATGAAATTGCTCAAACAGAGTGCCCTGTTGCCACTGCTCTGCCTGACGGCCATGCCAGCCTTTGCCATGACCCTGAAGAGCACGGACATTCACGAAGGCCAGTTGATGGACAAACAGTTCAGCTTCAACGGCTTTGGCTGCAGCGGCGACAGCCACTCGCCCCAACTTAGCTGGCAGGATCTGCCGGCAGGCACCAAGAGTGTTGCCATCACCGCCTATGACCCCGATGCCCCCACCGGCAGCGGTTGGTGGCACTGGCTGGTGGTGAACCTGCCTGCCACCCAAAGCGAGCTGGCCAGCAATACCTCCGGCAAGCTCAAGCAGGGATTGGAGATCCGCACCGACTTTGGCAGCCAGGGTTACGGCGGCCCCTGCCCGCCCGCAGGTCACGGCATGCACCGCTATCAGTTCACCGTCTGGGCCCTGCCCCATGATCTCGAGGTGAAGGCTGATACCCCGCCCGCTATGGTAGGCTACATGCTCAATAGCATGGCGCTCGGCAAGGCCACCCTGACCGCCACCTTCGTCACCCCCTAGGAGCCAACCGGATGAGCACTCCCCTGCTGCAACAGAGCCACTATCTCGGGATCCGCCAGCAGCCCCTTCACCGGGTGCTCATCTACGCCCCGACCCTCATCTGGGTCACCCAGGGGAGCAAGCAACTGTGGTGGCGCGAGCGGCGTCTGTCGTTTGACAGGGAGCGCTGGCTGCTGATCCCGGCAGGCCACCAGCTCACCTTCGTCAATCAGCCGGAGCAGGGCAAGTTTCGCTCCCACGCCATCACACTGCTCACTCCGCCGCCACCAAAATGGCTGGCTGAGTCAGCCCCTTCCCACGCCGATCTGGAGGAACCCGCTGTCAAGGTCACCCCCGGGCTCGCCTTCTGCTTTGAGCTCATCAGCACCATGGCCGAACGGGGACTGAACGAGGCGACCCAGGCCGAACTGCTGCGCGGCTTCTATGCCGAGCTGCGGGCCGCCAACGCCCTCGGGTTGCTCTTTCCCGCCAGCACCATGACCCTCGCAGAGCGGCTGGCACGCTACCTGGCGGTGGAACCCGGCATCGACCACACCCTGGAGGCAGTGGCCCCCCACTTCTCCATGAGCCGCGCCTCCATGGTGCGCAAGCTGGCCGCCGAAGGTCGCAGCTTTCGCCAGTTGCTGGCTCAGGTGCGCATGAGCCACGCCCTCAACCTGTTGCAACAGGGCCTGACCCCGCTGGAGGTCGCCCTCGCCTGCGGTTATGACTCCCCCAGCCGCTTTGCCGCCCGCTTCAAACAGGAGTTTGGCCTGACGCCCCACCAATACCTGCACACTTGCCCTGCCAGATTGGCGAGCAACGACAAGTAAAACATTACTAAATAAATCAACTCTGTAACTTGATGTAACCAGGTGATTTATCTCACAATTTCTCCTCTCAATAGTGTGACCTCACACCAAGGTCTATATTAATCAATAACGTACAATCTCACCCGCAAACGCTTTCACTAAAAAAGCAAAAAGCACTCTGTCAAAACTACAAAAAACGGAATGGGAGAGAATAATGTTTCGTAAAACTTTACTTTCAATGGCCCTGGGTACCGCACTGTTTGGGCTGACCGGCTGTAACGACAATCAGTCGGAAAGCAGCACCGCCGCCAAGCCGGAGCAGGCCATCCAGTACAAGGATGTGATAGACCGCCGAGGCACGCCGACCCAATTCCGCGACTTTGACAGCTACTCCAACCTCAAATACAACCCGCTGCTCGATCTGGGGGCCTGGCACGGTTTCCTGCTGCCTGCCAGCGACAAGGAGTGGGGGGGCTTTACCGGCCCCATGGTCATCTCCGAGGAGTACAGCCTCTTCTTTGCCAGCGAGCTGGACAAGCTCACCCTGAGCGATGCGAGCGGCCGCCCGTTCCCGCTCACCAGCGCCCGCAAGCAGGAGGTGTACGCCATTCCCGGTGCGCTGGTGCAACGCTTCGAGTTCGAGCCCTTTACGCTGGAGCTGGAGCTGCGTTATGGCGATGCCCGCACCGCCCTTATCCGCACTCGACTCATCAACCAGACCGATGCACCGCTCACCCTCAACCTCAACTGGCAGGGCGAGTTGCTCAATCAATGGGATGCCAAGGATACGATTGCCAGCAAATATCCAGGCTGGACACGCACCATCAGCGAGAGCGACAAAGGAATCGAATTCCAGTTCGGTAAACTGCGCAGCACCTGGAACATCATGCAGAGCGGCAGCGCCCGCTATCGCATCGACCGCACCCTGTCAAGCCGCACCACCCTCGATCAGAAGACACTGGGCTACCAAAGTGACGCCAGCATTACCCTGGCCGCCAAGGGGAGCGAGGATATCTACACCCTGCAGAGCTATCTCCACTCCGCAGATGACGCCAGCCGCCATCAGCAGAGCCGTCAAGCCCTGCTGGCCAACCCGGCCAGCTATTTTGCCGACTCCATCCGCCGCTGGGAGGGCTACCTTGCCAACGGTCTCTCCAATCAGGGGATCCCCGAGTCGGAGCGTCGCATCGCCGTCAAGGCGATGGAGACCCTCAACGGCAACTGGCGCTCCCCGGCTGGCGCCATCCTCCACGACGGGGTAACCCCCTCCAATACAGCACGCTGGTTCGACGGCGTCTGGGCCTGGGACAGCTGGAAGCACGCCTATGCCATGGCGCACTTCAACCCGGAGGTGGCCAAGAACAACGTGCGCGCCATGTATGACTATCAGGTGCAGCCGGATGATCCGGTACGACCGCAGGATGCGGGCATGGTGATCGATGCCGTCTTCTACAACAAGCTGGCGGATCGCGGTGGCGATGGCGGCAACTGGAACGAGCGCGATACCAAGCCGCCCCTCTCCGCCTGGGCCATCTGGGAAATCTACAGCGCCACCAAGGACAAGGCCTTTATCGCCGAGATGTATCCCAAGCTGCAGGCCTACCACGACTGGTGGTACCGCGCGCGGGACAACAACCGCAACGGCATCATCGAATATGGCGCCACCAAGCATGTGGAGCACAATGACGAGTACGGCAATATCACCTTCAAGGTGCAGTACTCCAACGGTATTCCCGCCGGACTGGATCTCTCAAGCTGTACCAGTGAGGGGGATGGCTGGTATGGCTGCGCCGGTATGCCGCTCTATCAACAGGTATTGAACGTGGGCGGTTACAGCGACATGGATATCGGTGCCCAGCACGGCGCCGGTTGGGAGTCAGGCATGGACAATGCCGCCCGCTTCGGCTTTATCGAACCGGGCCAGCTGCAACGCTATGCCGACAAGACCTATGGCGGAGATTTGGCCAAGGCGCGTCAGGACTGGAACGTCGCCTTCTTTGAAAACCATCAGGACAATGGCGATTTGATCGGTTTCTCCATCGATCAGGAGTCGGTGGAGCTCAACGCCTTCCTCGCCAAGGAGAAGCGCATTCTGGCAGACATGGCCGACTTGCTCGGTAAGCCGAGCGACGCGAGCCGCTACCGCGATGGCGCGACCCAGCTGGCTGGCTACATCAACAGCTGCCTGTTCGATGAGGCGTCAGGCTTCTATTACGATCGCCAGATTGCTCAGGGGGATGTCGCTGACGGCAACGGCTGCGTCGGCAAATTGCTGACCGCTCGCGGCCGTGGCCCGGAAGGGTGGAGCCCGCTCTGGGCAGAAGTCGCCGACAAGGAGAAAGCGGCGCGGGTGCGTGAGGTCATGCTCAACGCCCAGGAGTTCAACACAAAGATCCCGCTGGGCACAGCCGCGTTGACCAACCCGGCCTACGATCCCAATATCTACTGGCGCGGCCGGGTATGGCTCGATCAGTTCTACTTCGGGGTGAAGGGGCTCGAAAACTACGGCTACCGCAGCGATGCCGAGGCTCTGGTCAACAAGCTGTTCAACAACGCAGAAGGCTTGGCGGGCAGCGGCCCCATCCGCGAAAACTACAATCCGGAGACCGGCGCCATGCAGGGGGCCAGCAACTTCAGCTGGAGCTCGGCCCACCTCTATATGCTCTATCGCAACTTCCTGAAACCACAGGCGTAAGCTTGCTCCACCATGCAAAAGGCCTCCGGATGGAGGCCTTTCTGTTTTCACTCAAGTTGCACGCTGGAGGTCGAGCTGCGGGTTCAGGCAAGTCTTAACCGGTCGTGAGCGGCAAAGAGAGGCGTTTGGCCAGTGCCTGGAAGTGCTGGCTCACCTCAGCCCCGAACAGGGGGTCGCCAATGGCGCGGTTTTGCCAGTTTTGCTCCAGGTGACGCCAGTCATCCTCGGTCAGGGAGTCACGCAGATGGGGGAAGATCACCCCCTCTTCATAGTTCATGTGCGCCTCTTGCAGTTCCACGAAGCGCTCCAGCTTGGTGGTGAACTGATCGAGGGGGATCACCGCATCCATCAGGATCATCTCCACCATATCCTTGAGATCGGCCCCGGCCTCCAGCAGCTTGACGTGCTCCTCCTGCAGGCGGTTGGCGACCTCCCCTTCCACCACCCGATATTTCAGGTAGTAGTCATAGATGAGATCTTCCTTGGGATGGTGGTACTTGTCGGAGACCTCCCGCAGATAGTCGATGACATCGCGCACCAGAAAGTAGCTGATGGGCTCTTCGGCACGAATGGCTGCCAGCTTGTGCTTGAGCAGCTCCAAGAGTCGGGCGATGTTGAGATGGTCCTTGTGCAGACTGGATAACATGGGCACTCCTTGGCTCTGAATTAATGTTATGTCCCTGAGTATACGGTCATTTGTCGCCCGAACTTTGCACTCAATCAAGTGGGATGCAGACAGATTTCCACTCTATCGGACTCTTGCCCTGTTGTTCCAGCAAGCGATTGGTCTCGCTAAAGTGACCGCAACCGATGAAACCGCGGTGGGCAGAGAGGGGGCTCGGGTGCGGCGCAGTCAGCACATAGTGACGCTGGCGGTCGATGAAACGTCCCTTCTTCTGGGCGTGGGCACCCCACAGCAGGAACACCACCCCCTGACAACTGGCATTGATCTGCTCGATGACCCGATCGGTAAAGGTCTCCCATCCCAGATGGGCGTGAGAGTGAGCCTGACCGGCCTGCACCGTCAGCACAGTGTTGAGCAGCAGGACCCCCTGTTTGGCCCAGGATTCGAGAAAGCCGTGATTGGGTGTGACGAAACCTGGCAGGTCACGCTGCATCTCTTTATAGATGTTGACCAGTGAGGGAGGCGTACGCACACCGGGCAGAACGGAGAAGCAGAGACCGTGTGCCTGATTGGGACCGTGGTAGGGATCCTGGCCCAGGATCACCACCTTGACCTGATCCAGCTCGGTCAGCTTGAAGGCATTGAACACATCGGTAGCTGGCGGGTAGATCACCTTGCCCGCTTCCCGCTCGGCCCTGACGGTTGCCAGCGTACTCTTGAAATAGTCCTGCTCTTTCTCAGAGCCAATCACATCACTCCAGGTCAGCACCCCGGCCTCCTCACTTGATACGGCGAAGGGCTCAGGATAGGGGGCCAGCCCGCAAGACGCAACCGTGGCTCACGCTTTCCAGAGCCTGGCGAGGCGCCCCGAGCGCTCCAGCTTGCGCAGCCCGCTATTGAACAGCAGCATCAGACGGCGCGCCTCGGGATCGGCCTTGCGCATCAGCAGGTATCCCGGTTGCGACCAGATGGGGTCGGCAGCGCCGGTCAGTGACAGCGATTGGGGATGACGGGCGAGCGCCTGCTGGAACAGAGTCTGTGCCACCTGCTCATCCATCACCAGATAGTGGACTCGCCCGTCGAGCAGCTTGCCCATGCTCTGCTCATCGGAATCTGACCACTCGAGGGTGAGCCCGGCTTGACGGGCGGCAAAACCATCGCCATAGAAGTAGCCACGGGTCACCCCGACCGGCTCGTGTTTCAGCTCACCCAGATTGACCGCGGGTGTACCGGTTAGCGTCATCAGGCGAGTGGTGAAATGGCCGAGCGAGGCGGAGAGATAGAAAAGCTGTTCCCGCTCGCGGGAGCGAAACCAGGGCATGGTGACCACATAGCGCCCCTCCATGGTCAGCTGGTAAGCCTCGGCCCAGGAATAGAAGTGAAAGCTGACATCGAGCCCCTCTTCGGCAAAGGCCTGGCGCACCACCTCGCAGAGAAAGCCCTGATTGGGCAACGACTCACTGATATAGGGCGGCCACTCGCCCACGGCAATACGCACCGTCTCGGCCCGCACCGCAACACTGCTTGCCCAGCAACAAACCAGGGCGAGCCATGCCCACTTTCGCCACCCATTATTCACCAGGCACTCTCCTCGCTTTTTTTGCTGAGTGTAGCCAACCCCTCAATTAACCTCAGAAAAAAGCCGAAAAGATGTAGTTAAATTACTAGATTAACGAGATAAAAGATGCATAATTTGGATATCTTACAAAATCAGAAAAATGACCTATTTTTGATTCAACTCAAGAAATTAATCCCACCAAAATGGCACTTTGTCAGACTTTCTTGATCTAGATCAATTTTGGTAATATTACCACCATGGTATATATGACCCCATCAAAGAAAAGGTGTAAGGCAAGGGCCCTTTAAGTCATCGCCATCGACGGTAGCTTAAATACATCAGGGTAATTTCCTTACAGTTGGATTCGCGTTCCCATTGAGGAGTCATACCATGATCAAAGGCATTCAAATCACCCAGGCCGCCAACACCGCTCTGCTGAACTCTTTCTGGCTGCTGGACGAAGAGAAGCAACAGGCTCGCTGCATCTGTGTCAAAGGCGACGCCTTTGCTGCCGATCAAGAAGTTCAACTGGCTGACCTGGGTCAGTTCGAATACCGCGAACTGCCGGTTCAGGCTGAACCTGCAGTTGAAGGTGGCCAGCACCTGAACGTCAACGTGCTGCGTCGCGAAACTCTGGAAGATGCCATCGCCAACCCGGAGAAGTACCCGCAGCTGACCATCCGCGTTTCCGGCTATGCAGTGCGCTTCAACGCCCTGACCCCGGAACAGCAGCGTGACGTGGTTACTCGTACTTTCACCCAGAGCCTGTAATCAGCGCCCTGCAGTGAACAGCTGATACTTGCGGTATCGGCACAAAAAAAACGGCCAATCGGCCGTTTTTTTATGCCCCCGCACCAGCCAACGCGGCCGTGCGGGGGGAAACAGCGCTTACGCCCTGTCCACTTCCAGCTGCCCGGCCTTACCGCCGAGCACCGCATCCATCTTCTTCTCGTCCAGCTGCTTGCAGTATTTGGCGACCACCACGGTGGCAACACCATTACCGATCAGGTTGGTCAGCGCCCGTGCCTCGGACATGAAACGGTCGATCCCCAGGATCAGCGCCAAACCAGCCAGTGGCAGATGGCCCACCGCCGAAATAGTCGCCGCCAGCACGATAAAACCGCTACCAGTCACCCCTGCCGCCCCTTTCGAGGAGATCAGCAGTACCACCAGCAGGGTGATCTGTTGGAACAGATCCAGCGGCGTATTGGTGGCTTGGGCGATAAAAATCGCCGCCATGGTCAGATAGATGGAGGTGCCATCCAGGTTGAAGGAGTAACCGGTCGGAATGACCAGCCCCACCACCGATTTCTGGCAACCCAGCTTCTCCATCTTGTCCAGCATCCGCGGCAGTACCGACTCGGAAGAGGAGGTCCCCAGCACGATCAGCAGCTCCTCGCGAATGTAGGAGATGAAACGCAGGATGCTGAAGCCTGAGGCTTTAGCGATGCTGCCCAGCACAATGAAGATAAAGAAGAGGCAGGTGAGATAGAAGCAGGCAATAAGCTGGCCCAGCTGTACCAGTGAACCTACTCCATATTTGCCGATGGTAAATGCCATTGCCCCGAATGCACCGACCGGCGCCAGTCTCATTATCATATTGATAATGCCAAATATGACTTTGGAGAAACTGTCGATGACGCCGAAAATAACCTGTCCCTTTTCACCGATATGATGCAGGGAGAAGCCGAATAGCACAGCAAACAGTAACACCTGCAAGATATTACCGCTGGCAAAGGCACCGATCACGCTGCCCGGAATAATATCCAGTAAAAAGGCGATAATGCCCTGGGACTTGGCCTGCTCCGCATAGGCGGAGATGGCGCTGGCATCCAGCGCAGCCGGATCGACGTTCATACCGGCACCCGGTTGCAGCAGGTTGACCACACACAGCCCGATGATCAGGGCGATGGTGCTGACCACCTCGAAGTAGAGCAGAGCAATGGCGCCGGTCTTGCCGACCGCCTTCATACTCTCCATCCCGGCAATACCGGTAACCACGGTACAGAAAATAACGGGGGCGATGATCATCTTGATCAATTTGACGAAGCCATCACCGAGGGGCTTCATATCGGCGCCCAGTTCCGGATAGACATGCCCCAGAAATACCCCGAGGGTAATCGCGAGCAATACCTGAAAATAGAGGCTGCTAAATAGTTTCTTTCGCATTATTAACGTCCTGTTAATTTAATTGCACATTGTTATGGCAGCAATAAACATGCAGATAGCCGGACGAGATATTTGCGTACCTCACCCGATCCATGCTGTTTCTGCATTACTACGGTCACCACTTTACATGTAATAAAAAACAATTAAGAGACATCAATCACACAACAAAATTAACACCATTAACATCACAGCAACTAATAATTGTTTACTCGCAGATTAATTTGAGTCTTCAACTAAATATGGCAGATATAAAAATACCCCGCATAGCGGGGCATTTTCATCAGGCATGACAGCGTCGGGATCAGGCCGAGGTATCGAGAGGTTCGAAGCCCTTGATCAGGTCATCGATGGCCTTCATCTGTTTGAGGAAGCCTTCCAGCTTCTCCAGCGGCAGGGCGCTCGGGCCATCACAACGGGCAATTTTCGGATCCGGGTGTGATTCGATAAAGAGACCGGCCAGACCGACCGCCATTCCGGCGCGCGCCAGCTCGGTCACTTGCTCGCGACGGCCACCGGAGGCGGCACCCAGCGGATCACGGCACTGCAGGGAGTGGGTTACGTCAAAGATCACCGGATAGCCACCAGTGCTCTTTTTCATGACGCCCAGACCCAGCATGTCCACTACCAGGTTGTCGTAACCGAAGTTGGCACCACGCTCGCAGAGGATCAGCTGGTCGTTGCCGCACTCCTCAAACTTGTCGGTGATGTTCTTCATCTGGCTTGGGCTGAGGAACTGCGGTTTCTTGATGTTGATGACGTTGCCGGTGCGGGCCATGGCTTCCACCAGATCGGTCTGGCGTGCCAGGAAAGCGGGCAGCTGGATAACGTCAACCACCTCGGCGACCGGCTTGGCCTGATGGGGTTCGTGCAGATCGGAGATGACCGGCATGCCGAAGGTCGCTTTCAGCTCCTGGAAAATCTTCATCCCCTCTTCCAGACCCGGACCGCGGTAGGAGTGGATGGAGGAGCGGTTGGCCTTGTCCCAGCTCGCCTTGAAGACAAACGGGATGCCCAGCTTGCTGGTCACTTCCACGTACTTCTCGCACACAGCCATCGCCATGTCGCGGGATTCCAGCACGTTCATGCCGCCAAACAGCACGAACGGTTTGTCGTTGGCAACGTCGATCTGGTTGATCTTGATATTCTTCTGTTCCATCTATGACTTCCTTAATGAAGGGGCCTGAAGCCAAGTTAATCCGTTGCGACCGGACGCAGCGGCCTTGATATTCTTCTGTTTCAACTCCAAGACTTCCTTAATAAAGAGACCTGAAGCCAAGTTACTCCGTTGCAGCCGGGCGCAGCGGTCTTGATATTCTTCTGTTTCAACTCCAAGACATCCTTAATGAAAGGGCCTGAAGCCAAGTTAGTCCGTTGCAGCCGGGCGCAGCGGCCTGGATATTCTTCTGTTGCAGTGCCAAGCCATCCTTAATGGAGGGGCTTGGGGCTCAGATCCAGCGCGGCCAGCTGAACTTTCAGCACATCGGCCACCGGATCGTCCGGGCATTGTTCAATAAAATATTCAAAATCGTCGGCGGCCTGACGCGGGCAATCGAGCTGCTCGTAGATAAAGCCGCGATCCCGCGTCTCCAGCGGATCGCCGGGCTTCATCCGCAACAACAGCTCGCTGCAACGCAGCGCCTCGGGCATGCGATCTTCCCGCAGCAGGGCACCCTTGCTGACGTTGAGCAGCCGTTCGATGATCTCCCACTGGCCGGAGGGCTGCAGGTAGTCGGGAGTGAGGGTCGCCAAGTCCCCCAACGCACCGCGCAGCAGCAGCTCGATGTGGGCCAGACTCAGCTCGTCGCCGGTAAAGGGGTCGACATAGACCTCCCCCTCGCCACCGGCAAAGCTCACCAGGAAGTGGCCGGGGAAACAGATCCCCTCCACATCGAGCCCGAGCTTGCGCCCCAGCTGGATGATGAGAATGCCGAGGCTGACCGGGATCCCCTTGCGCTGCACCAGCACCTGATTGAGGTCGCAATTGTTGGCCGAGAAGTAGTCCTGCCAGTCGCCATGAAAACCGAGGCAGTGGTAGAAGCCCTGCAGCAACTGCTGGCGCACCTCATCGCAGGTGCCCTCTTCGATCTGCTCGTCCAGCCACTCGTCCAGCAGATTCAACTCGCGGATCCCCTCCTCGACCGAGCCATAAATCTCGTCGCTGACTGACAACGCCAGCTCGGTGATGTCGTGGGCTTCGAAATCGGTCCATTCGTCTATACGTAACATGCTCTTCATGCCTTAGCCGAACACACTCGTCTGTTTGAGCACTGCCAACTTGGCAATAAAGTAGATCCAGCCGAGCGCCCCCAGAAAGGAGCACCAGCGCACCAGATTGCTTTTGGCCAGCCGCAGCGCCATCGCCGCCAGAAATACCAGCACCAGAATGGCCATCAGCTTCTCGCTGAGCCAGGGCGTTCCGTTATTGAGCGGGTTGAGATCCAGCACCATGCAGAGCAATACGCCGGAGAGCACCACCAGACCGTTGAGCCAGCCGCTGACCTTCATCACCGGCGCGCTATAGGCTCGGCCAGTGGCGGTCTGTACCCAGTAGAAGCGGAGCATAAACATCAGCACGGCCCCGGCAATCAGGGTGAGGTGCAGGTGTTTGAGTACAAAAAACATATTCAATCCTTGCATGGGGGTGCACAGGCAACCCGCCGTGTAACAGTGAGGGGCCGTCAGCGCAGCGGGCAGAGGCCCAGCGTCATCCTGTCGTTATCCCCGTAATCGCGCACCGTGGCTACCTCGCGGTAACCGCCATCGCGCAGCAACTGACGCACCGCCTCCCCCTGCTCCCAGCCATGCTCCAGCAGCAACCAGCCGTCAGGCAACAGATAAGCGGGGGCATGGGCCACGATGTAGCGGATATCGGCCAGCCCGGCGTCATCGGCAACCAGCGCCGAGCGGGGTTCAAAGCGCACATCACCCTGCTCGAGATGGGGATCGGCGCCATCAATATAGGGGGGATTGGAGACAATCACCGCAAATCGTGGCGTTTCGTCGCGATCCGGCTCGCCAAGGGGCTCGAACCAGCTGCCGTCGCGCACCTCGATGGGTAACCCCAGCGCGGCGCTGTTCTCGCGAGCCAGCGCCGCAGCATCGGCCATCCGATCAACCGCCCACACATCGAGCTCGGGCCGCTCGGACTTGAGCGCCAGCGCGATGGCGCCGGTGCCGGTGCCGAGATCCAGCACGGCGCAAGGCCCTTGCGGGATTCTGGTCAGCGCCTGCTCGACCAGCACCTCGGTATCGGGGCGCGGGATCAGGGTCGCCGGGCTCACTTTCAGCGGCAGCGACCAGAACTCCCGCTCGCCCACCAGATGGGCAATGGGTTCGCCATTGAGACGACGGACCAGCCACCCCTGCAGGGTGGCCTGCTGGGCAGCATCCAGCTCACGCTCGGGCCAGGTCATCAGATAGCTGCGACGACACCCGAGCAGATGGCAGAGCAGTACATCGGCATCGGCGCGGGGGGATTCTCCCCCAGCCAGCACGGTCATGATATGGGCGCGGGCCTGCTGGATCTGCATCAGTGCCACTCCACCTTATGGGCAGAACACTTAATGCGAGCTTGCCGGTTCCACATTTGCATCAGTTGTTCTCGGCCAGCGAGGCGAGCTGATCGGCCTGATACTCTTGCACCAGCGGAGTGATAACGCAGTCCAGATCCCCTTCCAGAATCTCGGAGAGGCGATAGAGGGTCAGGTTGATGCGGTGCTCGGAGAGGCGGCCCTGCGGGTAGTTGTAGGTGCGAATGCGCTCGGAACGATCGCCGGAACCCACCAGATTGCGGCGGGTGCTCTGCTCGGCGGCGCGGTGGCGTTCATCCTCGGCCGCTTGC
Source organism: Aeromonas aquatilis (assembly GCF_054052405.1). NCBI lineage: Bacteria > Pseudomonadati > Pseudomonadota > Gammaproteobacteria > Aeromonadales > Aeromonadaceae > Aeromonas > Aeromonas aquatilis. The sequence goes on from NZ_JBSTYP010000001.1 coordinate 51,307, forward strand.
AGGCGGGCGGAGAGCACCGACATCGCCTTGGCGCGGTTCTTGTGCTGGGAGCGCTCGTCCTGACACTCCACCACCAGCCCGGTCGGCAGGTGGGTGATGCGGATGGCCGAGTCGGTCTTGTTGACGTGCTGACCACCGGCACCGGAGGCACGGAAGGTGTCGATCTTCAAGTCGGAAGGGTTGATCTCGATCTGCTCGGCTTCCGGCACTTCCGGCAGCACGGCGACGGTACAGGCGGAGGTGTGCACCCGGCCCTGAGACTCGGTCTCCGGCACCCGCTGCACCCTGTGACCACCGGATTCAAACTTGAGGCGGCCATAGACGCGCTCGCCGTCGATCTTGGCGATCACCTCCTTGTAGCCACCGTATTCACCGTCATTGCAGCTGACGATGGAGACGCGCCAGCCCTGACGCTCGGCAAACCGTGAATACATGCGGAACAGGTCACCGGCAAAGATGGCCGCTTCGTCGCCACCGGCACCGGCGCGGATCTCCAGATAGCAGTTATTGTCATCCTTGGGATCCTTGGGCAGCAACATCAGTTGCAGCTCCTGCTCCAGCGCCTCCAGATTGGCCTTGGCGAGCGGCAGCTCCTCCTGCGCCATCTCGCGCAGGTCGGCATCATCCTCCTCCAGCATCATCTGGGTGGTCTCCAGACCATCCTGAGCCTGACGGTAACGCTGGAAGGCGTGAACGATATCTTCCAGCTGGGCATATTCGCGGGTCAGGGCGCGGTAGCGATCCTGATCCGAGACCACATCCGGCTCGCCGAGCATGGCCTGTACTTCTTCGTGGCGCTCGATGAGGCCTTCCAGCTTTCTGATCAGTGACGGATTCATAACTCTTGCATTCTCAATGGAGGACGGGACAACCGGCAGGTTGCCCGAAAATTATGGCTCTTGTGACAACCCCAGCGTCTGCCGCAAGCGGGAGAGCTCGCTCTGATCCCCCTGGGAGGCAGCCTGGCGCAACGCCTGGGTCGGCGCGTGGATCAATTTGTTGGTGAGGCGATGGGCCATCGCCTTGAGCGCCTGTTCGGCACTCTCGCCCTGCGCCAATGCCAGCAGAGCCCGTTGCAACTCTTCATCAGCCACTTGCTGTGACTGATGGCGGTAATCGCGAATGAGGTCGACCGAGCTCTGGCCGCGATACCAGCCCATAAACTCGTCGCGCTCTTCCTGCACGATCACTTCCGCCTGGGCGGCAGCCCGTTTACGGGTTTCGAGGTTCTGCTCGATGATCCCCTGCAAATCATCCACCGTGTAGAGATAGGCATCGGAGAGCTCATCGACTTCGGCTTCGATGTCGCGCGGCACGGCAATATCCACCAGAAACATGGGTTTGAAGCGGCGGGCCTTCAGTGCGCGCTCCACCATCCCCTTGCCGATGATGGGCAAGGGGCTCGCGGTCGAGCTGATGACAATATCCGCCTCGTGCAGATAGTCGGGGATCTCTTCGAGCGTCATCACCTGGGCGCCGAATTCGGCTGCCAGGGTCTGGGCACGCTGCAGGGTGCGGTTAGCCACCATCATCTTGGTAACGTTCTGCTCGCGCAGATGACGGGCAACCAGTTCAATGGTCTCCCCCGCCCCGACCAGCAGTACCTTGGTCTGGGAGAGATCGGAGAAAATCCGCCGACCCAGACTGACGGCAGCAAACGCCACCGACACGGCACTGGCGCCAATCTCGGTATCGGTACGCACCCGTTTGGCCACCGAGAAGGATTTCTGGAACAGCCGCTCCAGCGCCCCCTTCACCGACTCCGCCTGCTGGGCATGGGCGTAGGATTGCTTGATCTGCCCCAGGATCTGCGGCTCCCCCAGCACCAGCGAGTCGAGCCCGCACGCCACCCGCATCAGGTGGCGCACCGCCTCTTCATCGTGATGCTGATAGATGGCAGTGACCAGTTCGGCAGCGTCCAGCCCGTGGAACTGCTGCAGCCAGCGCAGCACTTGCTCCTGCCGCTCCTCCTCCAGATTGCAATAGAGTTCGGTCCGGTTGCAGGTGGAGACGATCACCGCCTCGCTGACACCGGGTTGGCTCACCAGCTCACGCAAGGCGCGATCGATGCAGTCCGGGCCAAAGGCGACCCGTTCCCGCAGGGCGACACTGGCGGTGTTGTGGTTGATTCCGAGGGCAAGCAAACTCATGAGTGGGCGACGATCATTTCATACGCTGGGTGCAAAGGCTGCCAATTGTACGAGAAAGGGTAAGTCTTTAAAAGCAATACGGCCGCCCCGTATACTGTGGCAAATTCCTCTCTCTGGAGCCGTCTCTTGCTGCTACGTATTTTTACCCTCACCTGCCTGCTGTTGCTGGCCGGTTGTGCCACCACCCAGCCCCAGCGTGACCAGGTGAACTGGAACCAGGAGCGGGCCCGCCTCGAGCAGCTGACCCACTGGCAGCTATCCGGCAAGATGGCCATCATCACGCCACAGCAAAAGGGCAGCGCCCGTCTCAACTGGCAGCAGGATGGGGAGGATTATCGCCTCAACCTCACCAGCCTGATTGGCACCAGCATTCTGGAGCTCTCCCGCAGCAAGGGGGAGATCACCCTGCTCGACAGCGACGGCAATCGCCACCAGAGCCAGGATGCCGAAGCGCTCATCTATCAACTGACCGGCTGGAATATTCCGGTTACGGGATTGCCGGAGTGGATCAAGGGGCTGCCGGGTCAGGCGGAGTTCGAACTCAACCCCGACAGCAGTCTGGCCAGCGTGCGCGACGGCCAGTGGCAGATCGTCTATGGCGATTATCGGGATCAGGATGGCTACCGCCTGCCACACCAGCTGACCATGACCGGCCAGAACAGCCGCCTCAAGCTTCAGATCAACCAATGGACTCTTGCACGTTAATGGCTTCCACACGCTGGCCGGCACCGGCCAAACTCAACCTTTTTTTACACGTCAATGGCCGTCGTCCCGATGGCTATCACGAGCTGCAGACCCTGTTTATCTTCCTCAACCACAGCGACTGGCTCGAGTTCGAGGTGATACCGAATAGCGACACACTCACCCTGAGCCCGGCCATTCCCGGGGTGCCGGATGAGCAGAATCTGATTATCCGCGCGGCTCGCCTGCTGCAGGCAACCCTGCCGAGCCCGCAAGGTGCCCATATCCGGCTGGAGAAAGTGCTACCTATGGGGGGGGGCATTGGCGGCGGTTCGTCCGACGCGGCCACCACCCTGGTGGCGCTTAACCAACTATGGCTGGCGGGTTTGAGTGAAGATGAACTGGCAGCGCTTGGCGTGCAGTTGGGGGCCGATGTTCCGGTCTTTGTTCGTGGCCGGGCGGCCTTTGCCGAGGGGGTTGGCGAGCGACTGCAACCGGTCGAATTGCCCGATGCTTGGTATCTGGTACTCAAGCCCGATTGCCATGTGGCGACCGCGGCCGTATTCCAGGATCCGGACCTGCCGAGAGCCACGCCGAAAATGGCGCTGGACAACCTGCTGGAAGGCGAGTGGAAAAACGATTGCGAATCACTGGTGAAAAAGCGCCACCCCGAGGTTGCCAATGCGCTCGGCTGGTTGCTAGAATACGCGCCGTCAAGAATGACGGGCACAGGAGCCTGCGTCTTTGCTCAATTTGAAGACGAAGTGACTGCTCGGGAAGTGTTGGCCTGCGTGCCGAAGGGACTTGATGGGTTTGTCGCCAAGGGCGAGAACATATCACCTCTCTTCTCCACATTGCAACAGTTCAAATGATTGGGGTATCGCCAAGCGGTAAGGCAGCGGGTTTTGATCTCGCCATTCCTAGGTTCGAATCCTAGTACCCCAGCCAATTTTGCCGAACAGCATTGATGATGATTAACGTGGCCGGTTTTGCACTCGGCCACGGATTCGGGTTACCGGTATCATCACAATCATTGGGCAGCAGACGCCTTGTACGTTATCTTGATAAATCGTTTGCCCCAAAACGATAGGGTCTGATTTCAGACTCCCCCACATACTGGATGCAACCCCGAGGTTTCAAACCGTGCCTGACATGAAGCTGTTTGCTGGTAACGCAACGCCGGAACTAGCCCAGAAGATCGCAGATCGCCTGTTTATCAAACTCGGCAATGCTGCCGTAGGTCGCTTTAGCGACGGCGAGATCAGCGTACAGATCAATGAGAATGTACGTGGTGGCGATATCTTCATCATTCAATCCACCTGTGCCCCGACCAACGACAATTTGATGGAATTGATCGTCATGGTGGATGCACTGCGTCGTGCTTCAGCTGGCCGTATCACTGCCGTTATCCCCTACTTTGGTTATGCCCGTCAGGACCGCCGCGTCCGCTCCGCCCGTGTACCTATCACCGCCAAGGTTGTCGCCGACTTCCTCTCCAGCGTGGGTGTTGATCGCGTGCTGACCGTTGACCTGCATGCCGAGCAAATTCAAGGTTTCTTCGACGTTCCGGTAGACAACGTGTTCGGTAGCCCGGTGCTGCTGGAAGACATGCTGTCCAAGAACCTCGAGTCTCCTGTCGTCGTCTCCCCGGACATCGGTGGTGTAGTGCGTGCTCGCGCTATCGCCAAGCTGCTGGATGACACCGACATCGCCATCATTGACAAGCGTCGTCCCCGCCCGAACGTCTCTCAGGTCATGCACCTGATCGGTGATGTTGCCGGCCGCGACTGCGTTATCGTCGATGACATGATCGACACCGGCGGCACCCTGTGCAAAGCCGCAGAGGCCCTGAAAGAGCGCGGCGCCAAGCGTGTATTCGCTTACGCCACTCACCCGGTCTTCTCCGGCACCGCCGTCGAGAACATCAAAAACTCGGTGATTGATGAACTGATCATCACCGACTCCATCCCGCTCACCGCGGAGATGAAAGCGATTGGCAAAGTCAAACAGCTGACCCTGTCAACTGTACTGGCCGAAGCCATTCGTCGCATCAGCAACGAAGAGTCCATCTCTGCCATGTTTGAGCATTGATAGATTCAGCAATAACGAAAACCGCCATCAGGCGGTTTTCGTCTTTCTGGACCTTCTCTTTCCAACTTTCTGCTATCTGGTACGACCCTGCCCCCGGCAGGCTTAAGGATTTACCCATGAATTGCTTGCGTCCCCTCCTGCTCGCGACCCTCACCTCCGCCCTGTTCGCCTGTCAGCCCGCCAAAGAGAACCCGCCCTTCGTGCTGACCCTGGCTCACATGAACGACACCCACTCCCAGTTTGATCCGGTCAATGCGGAGATCAAAGGGCAGATCTTTGCCCAGCAGGGGGAGACGGACACCCTCTATACCCGCTTTGGCGGGTATCCGCGCCTGCTGACCATGGCGAAAGCCTATCAGGCCGAGGCGCTGGCCAAGAACCAGCCCTTGCTGCTGCTGCACGGCGGTGATGCCTGGCAGGGCAGCGGCTACTTCAAACTCAACGAGGGGATGGCCAACGCCGAGTTGCTGAGCCAGTTCGGCCTCGATGCCATGGCGCTGGGCAACCACGAGTTCGATCTGGACAACCAGAAGCTGGCCCACTTCATCGAAGGGGTCAACTTCCCGGTGCTGGCCGCCAACCTCGACACCAAGGCCGATCCGGCCCTCAGCAAGGCAGACAACCTCAAGCCCTTCGTGGTCTACGCCTTTGACGGCAACCAGAAGAGCCCGGTCACCGACATCAATAATCTGCCGCAGGGCAAACAGCTGGTCGCCGTGATCGGTCTGGTGCTGGAAGACATGGGCAACATAGCGCCCAACGTCGGCAAGCTGCGCTTTGGCAAAGAGGTCGCCTCGGCTCAGGCGACGGTCGACATGCTGCAAGCCAAAGGGATCCACCAGATCGTCGCGCTGACCCATATCGGCAACGAGCGGGATCTGGCGCTGGCCGCCAAGGTAAACGGCCTCGATGCCATCGTCGGCGGTCACTCCCACAGCCTGCTCGGCGATTTTCGCAATATCGGCTGGGGCAAAACCGGCGATTACGCCAAGCTGGTGACCAATCCGGATGGCATCGGCAAAACCTGCGTGGTGCAGGCAGGCTCCTACGCCCAGGCCATCGGTCTGGCGCAGGTGACTTTTGACAGCCACGGTCAGGTGACCGACTGCCAGGGCCACAACAGCCTGCTGGCCAGCCGCGACTTCTTCGCCGATGCGGCGCGCAAGCAAGCGCTCGACGATGCCCGCAGCAAAGAGGCGAGCCAGTTTGTCGACAACCAGCCCAATCTGGTGACTGTGGATGAAGATCCGCGCCTGCGCGGCATCATCGACAGCCACTACAAACCGGCGCTGGAGAAAGCCTACGGCCCGGTGATTGGCACCATTCCCGAGCAGTTGCAAAATGCCCGTCGCCCCGGCGACAACGGCAGTGACAGCCACGGCTCAGATGTGGCACCGCTGGTTGCCGAAGGGGAGTTCTACTGGGCCAATACGCCAGCAGTGCAAGCTCTGACCGGCGGGCCGGTCGACTTCGCCCTGCTGGCGGTGGGCGGCGTGCGCGCCGAACTGCCCGCTGGCGAATGGCGCGAGGGGGATAGCGCCCTCACCCTGCTGCCGTTCAAGAACCAGCTCTCGGTGCTGACCCTGACCGGCGCCGAGGTGCGTGCCCTGCTGACCGAGACCATCACCGCCACCCTGCCCGCCAGCGCCCATGCCGGCAAGTTCCCCTATGGTGGCCACCTGCGCTACACCTTCCAGGAGACCAGCGCAGGCAAGGCTGGCACCCTGACCCAACTGCAGCACAAGACGGCAAGCGGCGAGTGGCAGGATCTGGTGGATAACCAGCGCTATCGGGTAGTGATGAACGCCTACAGCGCCAACGGCAACGATGGCTGGCAGGCACTGGCTAATGCCCAGCGCTTGAAGAGCGAGCGGGTCGACATCGCCAGCATCAACGGCAAGCTGACCGCCTTCCCGGTGCTGAAAGTTGCACAAAACGGCGAGTTGCTCGGCGCCGTCTATGCCCCGGGCCAGACCCTCGATTGCAAGGCCAGCGGCGTGGATTGCGGTACCGATGCAGCTTCTTTCGTAGAGTATGTGCGCGATGCCCGTCCCACCCTGACCGCGCTGGATGAGGAAACTGTCACCCTGCTGCGCGCCAAATAACCGGGTCATCAGCAAATCGACAGAGAACGGGCCTCATGCAAGAGGCCCGTTTGCCTACAGTTAGCCACCCATTGGCCGCAATAATGCAGCAAATCCCGCCATAACATGCGCATTGGTTGAGTGATCGCCACTCGGCGGCTAGAATATTGCGTCCTATTGCCCTGGGTAGTGTGCCCACGGCAGCTGCGAGTGAAGACATCAAGCGTGACAAGCGAAATCAAACTGATCGTCGGACTGGGCAATCCCGGCCCGGAATATGCCAAGACCCGCCACAACGCGGGCGCCTGGTATGTGGAGCAACTGGCCCGCTGGCACAATGTCAGCCTGCGTGAAGAACCCAAATTCTTCGGCCATACTGCCCGCATTCTGGTCGAGGGGCAGGATGTGCGGCTGCTCATCCCGAACACCTATATGAACCTCTCTGGCAAGGCGGTGGCCGCACTGGCGCGTTTTTATCAGATTGAGCCGGAAGCGATTCTGGTGGCCCATGACGAACTGGATCTGCCGCCGGGCATCGCCAAGTTCAAGCAGGGTGGTGGTCATGGTGGCCATAACGGCCTCAAGGACATCATCGCCAAGATGGGCAACAACAATAACTTCTTCCGGCTGCGTCTCGGGATCGGCCATCCCGGCAGCAAAGAGCAGGTGGCAGGCTTCGTCCTGACCAAGGCCCCCAGTAGTGAACAGAACCTGATCGACGCCGCGCTGGACGAGTCCCTGCGCGCCACCGATATCCTGTTCAAACAAGATATGACCAAGGCCATGAATCGGCTGCACAGCTTCAAGGCTGAAAAAGTCTGAATACAGATGCCTGACACGCGTCAGGGTCGAACAATATGACGGGGTCGCCCAAGAACCTGCTCACGCTCTGTAACGAGAGGTTGTCAGCAAGGTGAAGCGCAGCGCAGGAACCGGAGCGTATAGTCATACGTGAGGATTCCGAGCAGCACATGAGCCTTGATCACAGCCTCGCAGTAAGAGTGTGGACAGGTTCTGCGCCCCCCAACAGCATCCATCAAGTAAGGTAATAATCCATGGGTTTTAAATGCGGTATCGTGGGCCTGCCCAATGTAGGCAAATCCACCCTGTTCAACGCGCTGACCAAGGCCGGTATCGAAGCCGCCAACTTCCCGTTCTGCACCATCGAGCCGAACACCGGTGTGGTCCCGATGCCGGATCCCCGCCTCGATCAGCTGGCTGCCATCATCAATCCGCAGCGCGTTGTGCCGACCACCATGGAATTCGTCGACATCGCAGGCCTGGTTGCCGGCGCCTCCAAGGGCGAAGGTCTGGGTAACCAGTTCCTGGCCAACATCCGAGAAACCGAAGCGATCGGTCACGTGGTGCGCTGCTTCGATGACGAGAACATCATTCACGTTGCCGGCAAGGTCTCCCCTGCTGACGATATCGAAGTGATCAACACCGAGCTGGCCCTGTCGGATCTGGACGCCTGCGAGCGCGCCATTCACCGCCAGTCCAAGCGCGCCAAAGGCGGCGACAAGGATGCCAAGCTGGAAGTGGAAGTGCTGGAGAAGATCCGTGTCGCGCTGGAAAACGGTCAGATGATCCGTGGTCTGAAGCTGGACAAGGAAGAGCTGGCCGCCGTGAGCCACCTCAACTTCCTGACCCTGAAACCCACCATGTATATCGCCAACGTGGCGGAAGATGGCTTCGAGAACAACCCCTACCTCGACAAGGTGCGTGAAATCGCCGCCGCCGAGAACGCGGTCGTGGTCGTAGTCTGCTGCGCCATTGAAGCCGATATCGCAGAACTGGACGACGAAGATCGCGCCGAGTTCATGGCTGACCTTGGCATCGAAGAGCCGGGCCTGAACCGCGTTATCCGCTCCGGCTACCAGCTGCTCAACCTGCAGACCTACTTCACCGCCGGTGTCAAAGAGGTACGCGCCTGGACTATTCCGGTCGGTGCCACTGCCCCGCAAGCAGCTGGCAAGATCCACACTGACTTTGAAAAAGGCTTTATTCGCGCCCAAACCATCGCCTTTGAAGACTTTATCAACTACAAGGGTGAGCAAGGCGCCAAAGAAGCGGGCAAGATGCGCGCTGAAGGGAAAGATTACATCGTCAAAGATGGCGATATCATGAACTTCCTGTTCAACGTCTAATCCCATGACAGGCCAGCGTTTGCTGGCCTGTTTTTTATCTGCCATTGCCTGGGCAATGATGGCAATGTCTTAAAAAAAACCAGATTGTTGGGCTTTTGCGCAACAGAGGCCAATAACTGGTCAAACGCACTCAAATTGCGTTTTTCTGGCAAAAAAAGGGTTGACGCCCCAGAGCCAGATACGCATAATTCGGCCCGCACGGTGACGAGGCAACGACTCATCGGAAGCAAGGTTGGCTATGTAGCTCAGTTGGTTAGAGCATCGCACTCATAATGCGGGGGTCACAGGTTCGAATCCCGTCATAGCCACCATCTCTAGTTGGGGTATCGCCAAGCGGTAAGGCAGCGGGTTTTGATCTCGCCATCCCTAGGTTCGAATCCTAGTACCCCAGCCATTTTTAAAAGTTCTTTGCCAGTCTTATGACTGTTGAGGAGCGCTGTTGGGGTATCGCCAAGCGGTAAGGCAGCGGGTTTTGATCTCGCCATCCCTAGGTTCGAATCCTAGTACCCCAGCCATTTTTACTTGTATTTGACTTACGTTGAACACAAGACGGCTATGTAGCTCAGTTGGTTAGAGCATCGCACTCATAATGCGGGGGTCACAGGTTCGAATCCCGTCATAGCCACCATTAATTCTGTTGGGGTATCGCCAAGCGGTAAGGCAGCGGGTTTTGATCTCGCCATCCCTAGGTTCGAATCCTAGTACCCCAGCCATTTTTGAAAGGTGTTTGATAGTTTCTGTCAGGCATCACTGTTGGGGTATCGCCAAGCGGTAAGGCAGCGGGTTTTGATCTCGCCATCCCTAGGTTCGAATCCTAGTACCCCAGCCATTTTTCTGTTCTCTTCCACCTTGTGGTTGATAACAAACGGCTATGTAGCTCAGTTGGTTAGAGCATCGCACTCATAATGCGGGGGTCACAGGTTCGAATCCCGTCATAGCCACCATTAATATTGCGGAAGTGGCGAAATTGGTAGACGCACCAGATTTAGGTTCTGGCGCCCTAGGCGTGAGAGTTCGAGTCTCTCCTTCCGCACCATTAATAGCAGTACCAAACAGACCAGCTCACGCTGGTTTTTTTGTATCTGAAATTTGCCTCTCTCCGGTTGTCTCTCATCCCTGTATCACTACCTCTTCCCCTTAACGTCCCCCTTCCCACTGATTCCGAGCACGCCTTGCCACTCTTGTCTCCCGGCCATAAAAAAGCGGCCCGCAGGCCGCTGGTATACACATTCATCATCCCGGTTATCAAAACGGGAAGAACCAGGGAATAGCCACCACACTCACCGCCATCACCAACAGGGTGAATGGCACCCCGATACGGATAAAATCGGCAAACTTGTAGTTGCCCGGCCCCAGTACCAGGGTATTCACCGGTGACGAGACCGGCGTCATAAAGGCGGCCGAGGCGGCGATGGCAATGGTCATGGCAAATGGATAGGGCGATACCCCCATCTGCTGCGCCGTGCCCAAGGCAATGGGCGCCATCAATACCGCCGTTGCCGTGTTGGAGATAAAGAGCCCGATCACGGCGCAGAGGGCAAACAGACTGGCCAGCATCACCCGCGGCCCCATCTCCCCCACTGCGCTCATCAATCCGCCCACGATGAGATCCACCCCGCCGGTTTTTTGCAGCGCCAGCGCGAAGGGCAACATGCCGACAATCAGGATCAGGGTCGGCCAGTGGATCGACTTGTAGGCACTCTCCATGTCGATGCAGCGAAACTTGCCCATCAGCAGACAGGCGATCAGCGCGGCAATGACGTTGGGCACCGGATCGGTCACCATCAGCAGGATCATCACTCCAAGACAGAAGAGGGCATGAATGGCCTGACTGCGGGCGGGGGCCATCTCGTCCACTTCGGCGGGCAACCCCATCAGCAGAAAGTCGCGGCTGTGGGTTTGCAGCAACCGGATATGGCTCCAGTTGCCCACCACCAGCAGGGTATCCCCCATCTGCAGCGGCTCATCCACCAGCTTGCCACCCATCGTCTCGCCATCCCGGCGCAGCCCCACCACGCTCAAACCGTAGGTGGAGCGGAAGGTCACTTCCCGCACACTCTTGCCCAGTAACTTCGACTCGGGGATCAGCGACACCTCGGCCATCCCCACCTCCCGCGCCTGATCGGAGAAATACTCCCCGCGCAGGATCATGGGTTCGAGCCGTGCCTCGCTGCAAAACTCACGAATGTCGATTTTGGGATCGGACATGTCGATCAGCAGCACATCCTTCGCCTGGAACTCACTGATCCCCGAGACCGGCACCATCACCCGACGAAACTTGCGCCAGCGCTCCACCCCGATGACGTGGGCTCCATAGCGGGCGCGCAGTTGCAGCTCGTCCAGGGTATGGCCAATCAGCGGTGAATCGGGCCGCAGCGCCAAGCGGCGAGCCCGGCCGGTGAGTCGATAGTCGCGGATAAGGTCGCGAAAGGTGCGCCGCCCGCTTTGCTTGCCTTTGCCCTCTTCCCCCTCGCCCACCAGGGAGCCGCGCACCAGCAGCATGTAGAGGATGCCCAGCCCCAGGATCAACACGCCCATGGGGGTGAAATCGAAGAACCCGAAACCATGTATGCCGTGGCGCATTAGCTCGCTGTTGACCACCATATTGGGGGGCGTGGCCACCAGCGTCATCATGCCGCTGATCAGCCCGGCAAAGCCGAGGGGCATCATCAGGCGGCCGGCGGGGATCCCCATCCGGTTCGCCACGCTCAGCACCACCGGGATAAAGATGGCGACCACCCCGGTGCTGCTCATCACAGCTCCCAGACTCGCCACCGCCACCATCAGCAACACCAGCAGCTTGGTCTCGCTGCTGCCCGCCACCTTAACCAATGCATCCCCCACCTGATAGGCGATGCCGGTGCGCACCAGCCCCTCCCCCACCACAAACAGGGCGGCTATCAGAATGACGTTGGGATCGCTAAAGCCCGCCAGCGCCTCCGGCAGGGTGAGGGTGCCGCTCAGCACAAAGAGGATAATGATCAACAGAGCGACCACGTCCATGCGCACCTTGTTGGTCATGAAGAGATAGATGGCGCCAGCCAGCAGACAGAGCACCCAGACAAGCTCGGAATTCAATGAAACCTCCTTTTACAACACGATTATCCTCCCGGAGAGTGGACTCTATCAGACCACAGCCTCGGCGCTACCATCTTGTTAGATATCAATAAAGCCCGGCCTGCCGATGCACCATAACCCATCTGTGTTGGAATAACCGGGCACAACCGGTGATTTCTTTGATATGGGCCAAGCCCGGGGCGGACAAAAGTCCTGCCCCTCCTCCCCCTCACCCCTTAGAATGGCGCCCTCGCATACTAACCCTCATGCCCAAGGATCAGAAAATGAGCATATTCGAGCTGTTCAGCATCAATAACACCCTGGTGACCATACCGCTGGGTGGCGGCTATGCCATGTCATGGATTGAAGCCATCGGCACCCTGTTCGGGCTGGCCTGCATCTGGTTCGCCAGTCAGGAGAAAACCATCAACTACCTGTTTGGTCTGATCAACGTCAGCCTGTTTGCCATCATCTTCTTCCAGATCCAGCTCTACGGATTGTTGATGCTGCAGCTGTTCTTCTTCTGCGCCAACGTCTACGGCTGGTACGCCTGGACCCGCCCGGCCAACGATCAGGGGGACGTCCTGCAGATCCGCTGGCTCAGCAAATCCAAGCTCATCGTCACTGCTGTGGTGAGCGTGCTGGCCATCGCCCTGCTGACCCGCTATATCGACCCGGTCTTCGCCACCCTGGCACGCACCTCGGTCTCCCTGCTCAACCTGTTTGGTGCCAACCTTGCCACCCCCGAGCCCTCCCCCGATGCCTTCCCCTTCTGGGATGCCTGCATGACGGTGCTCTCGGTGGTCGCCCAGATCCTGATGACCCGCAAATACGTGGAGAACTGGATCCTCTGGGTCGTCATCAACATCATCAGCATCGGTGTCTATGCGGCGCAGGGTGTCTATGCCATGTCGCTCGAATACCTGATCCTGCTGTTTATCGCCGCCAACGGCACCCGCCTCTGGGTGATTGCCGCCAAGCGCCAGCCACAAGGTCTGTAAGCCATGACTCTGTTACCCCATCTTCAGTGCCGCCCCGACCAGATTGCCGAGCGGGTGGTGCTGTGCGGCGACCCGGCCCGGGTCGACCGCATCGCCAGCCAGCTCGAACAGTGTGAGGTGCTGGGGCAAAACCGGGAGTTTCGCCTCATCAACGGATCCTATCAGGGGCTGCCCATCACGGTTTGCAGCACCGGCATCGGTGGCGCATCGGCCATCATAGCGCTGGAGGAGCTGGTGCAAGCCGGTGCCACATCGTTTATACGGGTCGGCTCCGCCGGTGCCCTGCAACACGACATCGGGCTGGGCGACCTTATCGTGGTGGAAGGGGCGGTACGCAATGACGGGGCTTCACAGGCCTACCTGCCTGCCGAATATCCCGCCTGCGCCGACATCTGGCTACAGGCGGCCTTGCTCAATCAGGTGGCGGCCAGCGGCCAACCTCATTGGCACGGGCTGGTGCGCTCCCACGACAGCTTCTATCGGGATGATGAGCAGGAGGTGTGCCGCTACTGGCATGCCCGTGGCGTGCTCGGGGCAGATATGGAAACTGCCTCACTGCTTGCCGTTGGACGCCTGCGCAAGGTGCGGGTGGCCGCCGTGCTCTGCAACGTGGTGCTGTTCGAGCAGGATGTGCAAGATGGGGTCAATGAGTACGCCAGCGCCGAACAGGCGATGATGGCCGGTGAGCAGCAAGCCATCGCCGCCGCCCTCCACGCTCTGGTGCAATAAAGCGCAAACCGTTAACTGCGGCACATCCGCTAGCGTGCGGGCTGGTATCCGGCCCGCACTCTTGCTAGCCTCATGACCCTCGTCATCGGTGCGACAGGTAAGTCATGCAGCAACAGCCCTATCCCCTCGGTCGTTTTCACGCCGAACTCGCCAAACTGGAACCCCGCTTTGCCGAGGCGCTCGACGCCTGCACCCTGTTTCTGCGCCGCTATCTGCCTGGTGAATCCATAATGCGACAGGGGGAGCAGAGCGAGCAGCTCTATCTGGTCGAACGTGGTCGAGTCTCCCTCAACAGCACTGTGCACTCGGGCCGCAGCTTCCAGCTCGGCGAAATAGCCTGCCACAGCCAGATCTTCGGCGAAATGGAGTTCTTCAGCGCCACTCCGGTGCAGTGGAACGTGGTGGCCGAGACCGAGCTGGACGCACGGGTCATCTGCGCCAACAAACTAGCCCAGCGCCTGCTGGCCGAGCCCGAGTTGACCCTGTTCTTTGCCGCAGCGCTTGCCAGCGACTATCTCGATACGCTGGAGATCACCACCAGCCGGCTGCTCCACCCCATCGCCTACAACATCGCCTATGAGCTGTGGCGAGAACGCCAGCGCACCCCCATGCTGGGGTCACGCAAGCGGGCCCACGAAGCGGCCCGCTTTGGTACCACAGAGCGGGTTTACCGCCGCGCCCTCAAGGAGCTGATCGAACAGGGCATAGTTGCCGACGGCAGCGACGGCCCCGTTATCGCCGATCTGACCAGGCTGCGCACCTATCTCGACCTTTGATTTCCATTCACCCCATTTCGATTCACCCTGTCAGGAGTCACCATGTCTGCCCATCCCTATCCCGAATTCACCTTCTTCAGCCGCTTCGTCGCCGACATTCAGGCGGGCCGCAAAACCATCACCATCCGCGACGAGAGCGAAGCCAACTGGCAACCCGGCCAGCGTCTGGCGCTGTTCACTAACCCGGAACACCAGCCCTTCGGCACCATAGAGGTGCTCTCCGTCAATGCAGTGGCCTTCGATGAACTGAACGACGAGCACGCCCATCAGGAGAACATGACCCTCCCCGAGCTCAAACAGGTGATCCGCGATATCTACCCCGCTCTGCCGCCGCTCTATGTGATTGAATTCCAGCTGCTTGAAGTCTGATTTTGTGAGCTGCCTCAGCTAACGCCGGTTGCGCTCTCTGGCTAAAGGAGCAAAATAACTGTTTTTATATACAGTTACTGGTGCGTTATGGATATACAACTTGAACCGGCCATTGCGGCCATGGTGGCAGAGTTCATTGCCGCAGGCAGTCCCAAGGCGAGTAGCCTGAGCTGGCAGGCGCGACGTGAAGGCTATCTTGCTTCGGCCATATTGGGCGGTGAACGGGAGGAGGTTGGCGCTATCGAAGAGTGGCAAAACGGCCATTATTCCATTCGCCTCTATCAACCATCGCCCACCTCAAGCGCAAGCCGTCCGGCCCTGATCTACTTTCATGGCGGCTGTTTTGTCAGCGGCGAGTTCGACACCCACGACCGCCAGATGCGGATGCTGTGCAATCGCGCCGAAGCACTGGTGTTCGCGGTACATACCCGCCTTGCCCCTGAACACACCTATCCTGCAGCACACGACGACGCACTGGCTGCTACGCTCGCCATCATGGCCGATGTGGAGAAATGGCATGGGGATCCGGCACGGATTGTCCTTGCGGGCGACAGTGCCGGCGGCCACCTCGCCCTGATCACAACATTGCGACTCAAGGAGCAAGGCGCCCCTTTGCCTGCAGCCCAACTGCTCATCTATCCGATGCTCGATGCAGCGGGCGAGAGTGACAGCTATCGGCAGCTAGGGGATGACTACCTCATCACCCGCGACATGCTGTTAAGCGGTTTTCACGCCTATCTGGGTGAGCAGCCCGTCACTCACCCCGAAGCCAGCCCGCTCCATCATCCTGCCCTGTCAGGATTGCCGCCGACCCATATCGTAACGGCAGAATATGATCCGCTGCGCGATGAAGGGGAAGCCCTCTATCGCAAACTGCTGCAAGCCGATGTCACAACCACCTGTCAGCGGCAACTGGGTGTTATACACGGCTTCTTCCAACTGGCCGGAGTCAGCCCTGCTGCGCGTCAGCTCATTGAACAGCTCTCACTGCTTATCAGGAGACTCTGATTTGGCCTTTGCCGAGCGATGTGTTAATAGTGTCCTCTTTTGAATCAGGGAGGTGATCAGAGTGTTTGATATAGCGAGCCTGAAAGAGGGGATGATGCACGGGGTCGAGCTGTTCCAGCTGCTGCTGGAGATCATCTCCATCGCCTGTGTGGTGATAGGACTTGGCAAGACCCTCTGGCTGGCGGCAAGAGTGCGGGATCACCAACCCGGCTTTCCGCGCATTCGTCTCTGCTTTGGCAGCTGGCTTATTCTGGCGCTGGAGTTCCAGCTCGCCGCTGACATCCTGGCCACCACGGTCGCGCCGAGCAAGGAGGAGCTGATCCGCCTCGCCATCATCGCGGTGATCCGCACCTTCCTGAACTACTTCCTCGGCAAGGAGCTGGAAGCACAAGCGGAACGCCAGCAGGAGCAGCGCAGCGAGCAGGCCAAGGCTGCTCAATAACCAGTATTCTTGCAGAGTATCAGCGCTAAGTGCCGTGCCATCCCGACCACAGCCGTGGCTTGGGATAGCACCTTTGTGACCCTTCCCGCACTTTTGGCAACCAGCCAACAATGGAACCCTTTTCAAGGCATCCCCTGCCCTGTTGACTGCTCGCTCATCTGCGTAAGATGGAAAGCCTCCTCCCCCAACCGGCCAAGCTGATGAACCCGCACCCCCTCCACGCGCCCGATATCGACCTCGATAGCTGCGTCATCTACCAGATTTACCCCATGAGTTTTCAGGACAGCGATGGCGACGGAATGGGCGATATCAACGGCATCCGTCAGCGCCTCGGTTATCTGGCCACCCTCGGGGTCGATATGCTCTGGCTCACCCCCATCTATCGCTCCCCCAAGCGGGACAACGGCTACGATGTGGCGGACTACCGTGCCATCGACCCCGCCTTCGGCACTCTGGCCGAGATGGAAGCACTGATCGCAGAGGCAAGGGAGCGTGGCATCGGCCTTATGATGGATATTGTCGCCAACCACACCTCCACCGAGCATGAGTGGTTTATAAAGGCGCTGGCCGGCGATCCCCGCTATCAGGGTTATTACGTATTCCGGGATCAAGCCTTCGTCGACGCCCACCCCATTACCTCGATTTTTGGCGGTAGCGGCTGGCAGTATGTGCCAGCGCTTGATCGCTACTACCTGCACAACTTCGATCCCAGTCAGGCCGATCTGGACTGGGACAACCCGGCGGTGCGGGCCGAGATGGCATCGGTGATCAACTTCTGGCTGGGCAAAGGGATCAAGGGATTTCGCTTCGATGTGATCGACATGGTGAGCAAGGAGTGGGACCGGCTTGCCATGAGCAATGGCCCGCGCCTGCACGACTATATCCGCGAGCTCAATGCTGCGAGCTTCGGCGGCAAGGGGATCATTACGGTGGGGGAGACCTGGGGGGCTGATCTCGCCCATATGCAGAACTATTCGAACCACGACGGCAGCGAGTTCAGCATGGTGTTCAACTTCGAGCATCTGGGGCTGGGCAGTGACAAGTGGTCATCCCGCTTTGATCCCCTCACCTTCAAGCGAGCCATGGCCCGCCACCAGCAAGGGCTACATGGGCGTGGCTGGAACAGCCTGTTTCTGAATAACCACGACCTGCCCCGCGCCGTCTCCCGCTTTGGCGATGACAGACCCGAGTGGCGTGAAACCAGCGCCAGGCTGTGGGCCATGGTGCTGCATATGATGCAGGGCACCCCCTTCATCTATCAGGGGGAGGAGCTCGCCATGACCAACCGCCACTGGCAGCCGGATGAACTGCGCGATGTGGAGGCCATCAACTACCGCGCCAGCCAGTCAGGGCTGGATCCTGCCGAGCTGAGTCGGCGGCTCGATGCCATCGGCCGCGACAACGCCCGCACCCCGATGCAGTGGGACGCCGACCCCAACGCCGGTTTCAGCACGGCCACACCCTGGATCGCCCTCAATGCAAACCACGTCGAGATAAATGCTGACGAACAGCTGGCCCGTCCCGACTCGCCGTTTCACTGCTATCGCCAGCTCATCGCCCTGCGCAAGGCCCACCCTGTCGTTCGCCACGGCAATTTCGAGCTGCTGGATGGGGATGATCCCGAGCGCATCAGCTATCGCCGCCACTGGCAGGATCCGGCTAGCGGAGGTCGGCACACCCTGCTGCTGCTCGCCAATCTCACGGCCAATCCCTTGCCGATGCCCCACTTCGACAAGGTGACAGACGAGATGCGGTTACTGCTGGCCAATTACCCGAGCGAACCGGTGCAGATATTTGCCCCTTACCAGTGCGCGGTGTGGCTACTCGGCTAATCAGGCGCTGATGGAGGCCAGCTCGTGACGTTTCAGCGCCAGCAGGGTGATGAGCAGCGCCAGCGTGGCGATCAGTGCCATGCCGATATAGGTCGCGCTGAAGCCCGGGGCCAGCAGATCGGGGGCAAGTCGGCTCAAATCACCATCGCTGCCGGCCGGCAGGCGCAAGTGGAACAGCATGGAGCAGATGGCCACGCCGACGGCACCACCGAGCTCCCGCCCAAAGTTGAACAGCGACATACCGATGCCGCGATCCTGCCGTGGCAGGGCATTTTGCACCACCACCGAGAGGGCGGGCAGCACCAGACCAAGACCGATACCGGCAAACCCGAGCGCCAGCCTGACCCAGGCATCGAAGTGGATCTGCCACAGCGCCACCGCCGCGAGGCCAAAGCCCACCGCGACAAAGCTCTTGTAGTGACCGGTACGGCCAATCAGCTTGCCACCGACAAAGGCCCCGGCTGTGATGCAGATCATGAAGATCACCATGCTCATCCCGCTCTCGCTGGCGCTCATCCCCTTCTGCCACTGCATCTGCAACGGCAGATAGACCAGCACGGCAAACATCAGCAACTGGGAGAGCATCACCAGCAGCACGCTCACCAGATAGCCGGGCAGCCGCACCAGATGGGCGGGCAATATGGGGTCGTGGGCACGCCGCTCAATCAGAATGAGCAGCAGCAGTGCAACACCCAGCGCCGCCGAAAGCCAGACGGCAGGCAGCGCCGCTTCCGGCGAGAGCAGCAACAAGGTGAGCGTGGTGACGGTAATCAGCAGACCCGCCCCCTTCCAGTCGAAGCGACTGTGGCGACGTACGTTGAGCTGCTTGAGGTTGCGGTTGATGAGAAAGACCGCCAGCGCCCCGAGCGGCAGGTTGATCCAGAAGATCCAGCGCCAGCTGAGCTGCTCGGTGAAGTAGCCGCCGAGCAAGGGGCCGGCGATGCTGGAGACCGCATAGACCGCCGAAATGTAGCCCTGATACTTGCCCACCTCCCGCGGCGGAATGGTGTCGGCAATCACGGTAAACGCGAGGGCAATCAGACCGCCGCCCCCCAGCCCTTGCAGCACCCGCGCTGCCAGCAGGGTCTGCAGATCCTGGGAGAGGGCGCAGGCCACCGAGCCCGCCAGAAACAGGCCGATGCCGATATTGAGCATCCGCACCCGGCCAAACAGATCGCTCAGTTTGCCGTAGAGGGGCAGCACGGCGGTGGCCGCCAGCAGGTAGGCAGTGACCACCCAGGTGAGGGCGGCACCGGCGTGCAGCTCGGCGCCAATCATGGGCAGCGGGGTGGTGACTATGCTCTTTTCCAGTGAACCGAGCGCGATCACCAGCGCCACACTGGAGAAAATGGTTTTGGGGGATATTTTCGAGGTCATAAGCGGACTCGCTGATCTGATATGCCAAAGTATCCGGCAATGAACGGATTATTGTCTCACAAATCAGCAAGAGATAGAAAAAACGGCGGCCACAATCAGCCCAACCATGAGGAAGATCCCACAAACTGCCGACCGGTTCTGTTAGCCTGCGCTATTTAGTCCGAATTCAGTCCGAGGAGCCCCCATGAATGAGCAGTACCGGTTTGATCACTACGATGCCCTGATTTTCGATATGGATGGCACTTTGGTAGATTCCATGCCCCTTCATCTGGATGCGTGGGAGCTCACCTGCGCCGAATTCGGCATCCCTTTCGAGCGGGAACAGCTCTATCAGTACGGCGGCATTCCCACCCGCAAGATCATCGCCATGCTGGCCGAGCAGCAGGGGCTGACGGTGGATGTCGAGGCCTTTACCCGCCGCAAGATTGCCCTCTATATGGAACATATCGACAAGGTCAGCGTCTTTCCCAAGATGTGGGAGCTGGTCAGGCACTATCACGGCAAGGTCAAGATGGGGATTGGCACCGGCTCACCGCGCAATCAGGCGGACTCCATCCTCAAAAGCACCGGACTCGACGCCTATATCTCTGTGGTGGTGAGCGCTGATGATGTCACCAACCACAAACCGCATCCCGACACCTTCTTGCAAGTAGCCGAACTGCTAGGCGCCAATCCCGCCAACTGTCTGGTGTTTGAAGATACCCGGATCGGGCTTGAGGCAGGCAAGGCGGCAGGGATGGATACCGTGCTGGTTATCGAAGGTGATCTGCACCAGCGGTAAAGGACTCAGGGCAAGCAGGCAAACCGATACAATGGTGCCACGACAGTGGCACCATTTATTGTTTACGTGAGCATGGCGGCAGCGTCAGTGCCCGGTCAGCGCGGCGATCGCCGCCGGAATAGCGGCAACCGTCAGGCAAAGGGCGTTGGCCTGCGCCTCGTCATGTAGTGCCTGATGAGCGCGCAGCAGCTCAAGGGCTTGGGCCGGAGTATCTGCAAAGGTGGGGGCGGCGATGGCGGCAAATCCCTGTTCGACCAGTTGACGACGCTCATCGCTATAGCTGGGTGCATTCGCATCGAGATAGGTAAGCGACTGACCTTGCTTGAAAAAGTGATAGTTAGGCATCGATTGGACCCGCAAAAACAAAGCGCCATTCTACTCCTTTTTGCTCCACTGCCTGCGTCAATCTGCGGCGCATCAGGTGATCTCGTTCACATTTTTATCAACAATTCGGCCACACCAAACACCAGAAAAACCCATCCCCCTCTCCTCTTAAGTCATTGATAACCAGAAAGGGTGCCACCACCCGCGGCAAACAAAACGCCTCCACAGGGGAGGCGTTCTCATCTCGGATGAGCGCGGCACAACCCGTGCCGGTCACCGACCTTTACATCGCGTTGGTCGATTCGAAGATCTTGTCGGCCGACGCCTCGACGAAGCCCGGATAGAGCACCCCATCGGCCTGTGGATAGCGCAGGGCAAACTCGTAGAAGCAGCTCGGGATGGTACGTACCCCATCGCTGAACGGCACCTCGGCTTTGTCAGCCATGGTGGAGGATTGCTCCAGCATCACCTGCGGATCCCCCTTCACCTCGCCACCCACACTGTTGAGGACAAAACCCGCAGCCTTGAGCGCCGCATTGACCTGATGGATGGTGTCGAAATCCTTCAACTTGTTGATATTGACCGTGAAGTGGTTGGCACGATAGCCCCATGCTGCCATCCAGGCCGCATACTCGCTCTCCGCCAGCAGGGTCTGGTAATCGGCATAGGAGACCTGCCAGGGGGCGCCGGTGTAGAGAAATGCCGGGGTATCGGTCAGATGATCGGGCACCTGATCGGCCAGCTTGTGGATGATGGCCTGCGCGCCTTCAGAGAGCTCTTCGACCTTCAGCTCGCTGATAAACACCTTGGGAGCGTCCGGATCCTGATGCTCGAAGTGCTTGGCGTAGAGCTTTTTGGCCTTGAAGACGTACTCGCCCTTCTGCTCGTAACCGAGCGCCAGAAAGTGGGCGGCCAGCTTCTCCAGCCCCAGCTTGGGCAGGTTGTAGGTACGAAACGCCACGTGATCGTTGACGATGGGCTCGCCGCCACCCAGCAGGGTGTGCACCTTGAGGGCGCTCGGGGTCACCTTGATGTAGTTGTCCCACAGATGGCTGAACAGGGTGTCGATATCCTTTTGCATCTCTCTTTCCTTTGATTGCGGGTACAGATGGGGGCACCGCTGGATGCCCCGTGTCGTTATTAGAAGCGCAGACCGGGCGACAGTTGATCCGGCATAGCGGCTTTGCTGTCTTCGACGGAGGCAACCGGGGATATGACACAGTCGTCGGCGGCGTTGAGCCATCTCTGCTGCATTGGCATCCCCGTTTGCTCTTAAAACGTCAAGCCGGGAGACAGCTGCTCCGGCATAGCGGCCTTGCTGTCTTCGACGGAGGCAAACGGGGATATGACACAGTAGTCGGCGGCGTTGAGCCATCTCTGCTGCATTGGCATCCCCATTTTCTCTTAAAACGTCAAGCCAGGAGACAGCTGCTCCGGCATGGCGGCTTTGCTGTCTTCGACAGAGGCAACCGGATAGGCGCAGTAGTCAGCGGCGTAGTAGGCGCTTGCTCTGTGGTTGCCGGAGGCGCCGATGCCGCCAAACGGCGCGGCACTGGAGGCGCCGGTGATAGGTTTGTTCCAGTTGACGATACCGGCGCGGATCCGCTTGAAGAAGTGGTGCCAGTCCGCCTCCTTGTCCCCCAGCAGACCGGCCGAGAGACCGTAGCGGGTGGCGTTGCCCTGATCGATGGCAGCATCGAAATCATCGTAACGAATGAGTTGCAGCAGCGGGCCGAAGTACTCTTCATCCGGCAGCGCCTTGACTGCCGTCACGTCGATAATGCCCGGAGAGACAAAGCCGGTACCCGCTTTCAGGTGCTCAAGCACCTGCAGGCTTTCGCCGCCCAGCTGTTGCAGGTTAGCTTGCGCCTCAACCATGCCAATCGCAGCCTTCTCGCTTATCATCGAGCCCATGAACGGCTGCTCGGCAGCGTCATAGAGGCCGACCTTGATCTTGCCCACCACCTCGACCAGTCGCTTGACCAGCGCATCGCCCCGCTCGCCGCGCTCGACAAACAGACGGCGGGAGCAGGTGCAGCGCTGACCGGAGGTGATAAATGCCGACTGGACGATGGCATGGACGGCGCCGTCGATGTCACTCACCTCTTTCACGATCAGCGGATTGTTGCCACCCATCTCGAGGGCCAGAATTTTGCCCGGCTGACCGGCAAACTGCTGATGGAGGAAATGACCGGTGCGGGAGGAGCCGGTAAAGAAGAGTCCGTCGATATCGGGGTTGCCCGCCAGCGCCTTGCCGGTCTCGACCTCCCCCTGCACCAGATTGAGCACGCCCTTGGGCAATCCGGCCTCCTGCCACACCTTGACCATGGCTTCGGCCACCATGGGGGTCAGCTCGGAGGGTTTGAATACCACGGCGTTACCCGCAATCAATGCAGGTACGATATGACCGTTGGGCAGATGGCCCGGGAAGTTGTAGGGGCCGAACACCGCCACCACACCGTGGGGCTTGTGGCGGACAAACGCCTTGGCGCCCGGCATGGCAGTTTCAACGGTACCGGTACGCTCGTCATGGGCACGGATGGAGATGGCAATCTTGCCCTGCATGGCGGCTACTTCGGTGCGGGTCTCCCACAGCGGTTTGCCTGTTTCGCGGGCGATAGTCAGGGCCAGCGCCTCTTTCTGCTCGCCAAGCAGGTCGGCATAGCGACGCACTATGGTCAGGCGATCCTCAAGCTCCATATCAGACCAGTGGTAGAAGGCGGCGCGGGCAGCCTTGACGGCCGCATCGACCTGAGATGTGCTGGCGGCAGCCCCCTGCCAGATCACCTCGTTTTTGGCCGGATCCCGTGACTCGAACGGCTTGCCTTCACCGGCAAGCCACTGACCATCGATAAATTGTACTGACTGGCTCATCCATTCACTCCCTGTCGCTGGCAGGCAGCCTCGGCTGCCTGTCTGATAATCGGTTTGCTTGTCCTGTTTGTCTCAGTCGAGGTCGACCACCCGCACCATGTCGCCATCCTGCACCTTGAGTGCCGCCGCCATCTTGGGCGGAATGATGGCTTCATGCTTGTCGAGATCGACCCGGATATTGCCGTAGCAGGCGCGGTAATGTTCGAAACGGCTGTTGCAGATAAGGTGGGTCTTGCCACCAATGGGCTCGCCCACCAGCACCCGCAGCTTCTTGCTGCGGCGCACGCTGCGGATATTCTTCACGTCGCACTCGACGGTGGGGCCCGCATCGAAGATATCGACGTAGCCACGGTTCACGAAGCCCTCGTCCTGCAGCATCTTGATGGCGGGACGGGTCTTCTCGTGGGTCTGGCCGATAACGGCGCGCGCCTCTTTGCTCAGCAAGTTGACGTAGATGGGGTACTTGGGCATCAACTCGGCGATAAAGCGCTTCTTGCCGATGCCGGTCAGATAGTCGACGGTGGGAAAATCCATCGAGAAGAAGTGGGTTTGCAGCCACTCGTAGAAGGGACTGTGGCCGTTGGCATCGGAGACGCCGCGCATCTCGGCGAAGACGGTCTCGTCAAACAGCTCGGGGTGCTCGGCCATAAACAGAAAGCGGTGCTTGGAGAGCAGGCGGCCGTTGAGCCCCTCGCGGGCACATTCGCGCAAAAACAGGGTGCAGAGCTCGGAGTTGCCGGTGTAG
This sequence comes from Aeromonas aquatilis, assembly GCF_054052405.1. Taxonomy (NCBI): domain Bacteria; kingdom Pseudomonadati; phylum Pseudomonadota; class Gammaproteobacteria; order Aeromonadales; family Aeromonadaceae; genus Aeromonas; species Aeromonas aquatilis. Next base: position 75,775 of record NZ_JBSTYP010000001.1, read on the forward strand.
TCGTTGGAGAGGGTCAGGGTTTCAACGACGTTGTAGATGCCGAGCTTGGGAGAAGAGTGCACCACCTTGCCGATGTGGTAGTTGTAAAACGGCTGGGAGAGGCCAACCGCGGCATCGATGGCACAGGTACCCACCATCTCGCCGGTCTCCAGATCCTCGGCCACGAAGAAGTAGAGGCAGTCCCCCTTGCCGGCGGGCTTGTCGGAAAAAGTCTGGGTAGAGGCATCGATCTTGCGCTGCAGCAGCTCATCGTTGACGGGCAACGAGGTCATGCCGGTGCCGGACTCGATGGCGCAGGTCTTGAGCCCGGCAAAATCTTTTTGCTCGATGGGACGGATAACCAACATAAATGACAACTCCCTTTCATTGACGACAGGTGGGGTCCCGGCTCCTGCCGGGAGAGCTCCCCACCTCAATTTGCAATCAGGCGTTAACCACCTGGGCAACCGCCTTCTCGAAGCGGGCCAACCCTTCCTTGATGTCCGCTTCCGGGATCACCAGCGAGGGAGCAAAACGAACCACGTTGGTACCAGCCACCAGAGCCATCAGCCCCTGATCGATGGAGGCCAGCAGGAAGTCGCGGGAGCGCCCCTTGTAGGCATCGCTCAGGGCCGCGCCCAGCAGCAGACCCTTGCCGCGGATCTCGCTAAAGCAGTGGTATTTGGCGTTGATTGCTTCAAGGCCATCGCGGAACAGCTGTTCGCGCTGCTTGATGCCAGCTAGCACCTCCGGAGTATTGATCACGTCGATCACCGCCTCGGCGACCGCACAGGCCAGCGGGTTGCCGCCGTAGGTAGAGCCGTGAGTGCCCACTTTCAGGTAAGAGGCGATTTCGTTGGTAGTCAGCATGGCGCCGATGGGGAAACCGCCACCCAGTGCCTTAGCGCTGGTGAGGATGTCCGGCGTGACGCCCAGCCCCATATAGGCATAGAGATCACCGGTCCGGCCGACGCCGGACTGCACTTCGTCATACACCAGCAGGGCATTGTGTTTGTCACACAGCTCGCGCACCCCGTTGGCAAACTCGTCGGTAGGACGAATGATGCCCCCCTCCCCTTGCAGCGGCTCCATCACCACGGCGCAGGTGTTGTCGGAGATCACCTCGGCCAGCGCGGCCAGATCGTTGTAGGGAACATGGGTAATGTCACCGGGCTTGGGACCGAAGCCATCGGAGTAGGCTGCCTGGCCACCGACGCTGACGGTAAAGAAGGTACGACCGTGGAAGCCCTGATTGAAGGCGATGATCTGGGTCTTCTGCTCGCCAAACTTCTCGATGGCATAGCGACGAGCCAGCTTGAGAGCGGCTTCGTTCGCTTCGGCGCCGGAGTTGCAAAAGTAGACCTTGTCGGCAAAGGTGGCGGCAACCAGCTTCTTGGCCAGACGCAGGGCCGGCTCGTTGGTCATGACGTTGGAGAGGTGCCACAGCTTCTCGCCCTGGGTTTTCAGGGCCTCGACCAGCTTGGGATGACAGTGACCCAAACCGTTGACGGCGATGCCACCGGCGAAGTCGACATACTCGCGCCCTTCCTGATCCCAGACACGTGACCCTTCACCACGCACCGGGATGATCTTGGCGGGCGCATAGTTGGGAACCATCACTTCATCAAACACTTCACGTGTCACTGCCAACAACTCTGACATATAGCTCTCCTTCGATTCGGCGACAGAATAATCCACCGCCCAAAAGTTAAATCCGTGTAAACGTGACGGGATTATCACAGAAATAAAGTAAAAAGTCTGTAACAAGACGGCCTATAAGGAACAATGTTCGATTGCTCTTGAGATTTTAGGCAACCGCATTGCATAACGACTCAGGGGGGCTTGGCAAGAGATAATTTGGGCAGGAGAGGGGGTGAATAAAGTGTCAGGGAAATTTTTTTTGCCTTCTCTCGAACTTGAGAAGGCGATCACAACTTTTTATGAACGCGCCAGAAAGTTGGCCAGCAACTGATGACCCTGCTCGCTCAAAATACTCTCCGGATGGAACTGAACACCCTCGATGGGGAGCGTCTTGTGGCGCAGCCCCATGATCTCGTCAAACGAGCCATCGGTATGCTCGCTCCAGGCGGTGACCTCGAAGCAGTCGGGCAGCGTGTCGCGCTCCACCACCAAGGAGTGGTAACGGGTCACCCGCAGCGGGTTGTTGAGCCCCTTGAACACCCCCTCATTGCAATGGCGGATGAGCGAGGTTTTGCCGTGCATTACCTGACGGGCACGCACTACGCGGGCGCCAAAGGCCTGCGCCAGCGACTGATGACCGAGACAGACGCCGAGAATGGGCAGCTTGCCAGCAAAGTGGCTGATAGCGTCGAGAGAGATCCCCGCCTCATTGGGCGTACAGGGACCGGGAGAGATCACCAGAAAACGGGGGGAGAGCTGCGCTATGGCATCAAGCGTCAGTTCATCATTGCGCTTGACTACAACCTCTTGTCCCAGGGCGCCGAAATATTGCACCAGGTTCCAGGTAAAAGAGTCGTAGTTATCGATCAACAACAGCATGAGATAACCAACAGCGGAGAATTAACGATCGAGATAACGACCCTGTTCCATTTCCCGTTCACGCTGACACTCGGCCAGATAGATGGCGGCAGCAATGGCAGGGGTTTTATGGTGTTTGTCGATGGCATTTGAGACCATCAGTTGCAGGGTATTGAGGTTTTTCGCCTTGCGAAATTTACGTAGCCAGTGACCTTTGTCACTCAGCTCTTCAGCAGAAATAGTTGGTTGAACAGACATGCGTACTCTTGGGGATATTACCCACGTTGAAATAAAGAAATTAAACAAATATAGCCGGTCAGAAAATAAAGAAAGCCAGGCAAATACCCAGCTCTCTTCTACTACACCTTCCCAGTATGTCAGGCTCGAGGAACGAAGCCGACTACATCATATACGCTGGTCAGGTTTTTTTCAGCTCTTTCGCGCGCCTTTTGTGCCCCTTCGGCCAGAATCGCGATCAGATGGGCCTCATCCTGACGCAACGCGTGGAAACGCGCCTGGATCGGTTCCAGCAGCGCAACCACGGCTTCGGCGGTCTCGGTCTTGAGGTGACCGTACATCTTGCCTTCGAAGTGCTGTTCCAGCTCGGGGATGGAACGACCGGTCACGCCGGACATCAGGGTCAGCAGGTTGGAAACTCCCGGTTTGTTCTCCGGATCGAACCGTACCACCGCCGGCTCGTCGGAGTCGGTCACCGCACGCTTGATCTTCTTGACGATCTGCTTGGGGTCTTCCAGCAGGCCGATGAAGTTGGCCTCGTTGTCATCCGACTTGGACATCTTCTTGGTCGGATCCTGCAGGCTCATCACCCGCGCCCCTTCGGTCGGAATGAAGGGCTCCGGCAGGGTGAACACCTCACCATACAGGTTGTTGAAACGGGTGCAGATATCGCGGGTCAGCTCCAGATGCTGCTTCTGGTCGTTGCCGACCGGCACCTGATTGGCCTGATAGAGCAGGATATCGGCTGCCATCAACACCGGATAGCCGAACAGGCCAACGTTGACATTGTTCTCGAAACGGGCGGACTTGTCCTTGAACTGGGTCATGCGCGACAACTCACCCATCTGGGTGTAACAGTTGAGGATCCAGCCCAGCTCGGCGTGCTGCGGCACGTGAGACTGGATGAAGACGGTGCTCTTCTTGGGATCGATACCGACCGCCAGATAGAGGGCGGCCGCGTCCAGACAAGCCTTGCGCAGGGCAGCCGGGTCCTGACGAGTGGTGATGGCGTGCAGGTCGACGATGCAGTAGAGGCAGTCGAACTCATCCTGCATGTTGACCCACTGACGCAGGGCCCCCATGTAGTTGCCGATGGTCAGTTGACCGGAGGGTTGCGCTCCGCTCAATACGATTGGTTTAGTCATGAGAGTGTTAATCCTTGTTATTCAGCCAGCCCAACTGCGCTATTAGACCAAAAGTGCATCGAGCTGGGCAAACTGCTCGAATACCCAGTCTGGATGGGAGTCGGCGATGGGGCGGCCATAGTTGTAGCCGTATGTAAGACCCACCACCTTCATGCCAGCCGCCTTGGCCGCCAGCACGTCATTTTCGGAGTCGCCCACCATCAGGGTGCGAGCCGGGCTCACCCCCAACTCCTGGCAAGCGTGCAGCAAGGGCTCCGGGCTCGGCTTCTTGACCGGCACGCAGTTGCCGCCAAGCCAGAGCGCGAAGCAATCGCTGATGCCAAGGGCATCGAGGATAGGGGCCACGAAATCGCTCGGCTTGTTGGTGACGATCGCCTGCTTGTAGCCCTGGCTTTGCAAGCGACGCAGACTCTGGGCCACCCCGTCATACATCGCCAGCCCCTGCAGCAGGCAAGCGTTGTAGTGCTGGAAAAAGATCGGTCTGGCCTTGGCAAACAGCTCGGGATCGGCCTCGCGATAGGCGAGCGCCCGCTGGATCAGCTTGTCGGCGCCATTGCCTACCCAGGTACGGATCACCGCTTCATCAGCCTGCGCCAGACCGAGGTCTGCCAGAGTCAGATTGACTGCCAGCGCCAACTGGGCGGCGCTGTCAATCAGGGTGCCGTCCAGATCGAACAGCACCAAATCAAATGCGCGCTCAGCGTGTGACACAGCTAAGCTCCGCACGCATCTTGTCGATCACCGCCTTGTAGTCAGGCTGGCTGAAAATGGCCGAGCCGGCGACAAACATGTCGGCGCCCGCTTCGGCGATCTCGCGAATGTTGTCGACCTTGACCCCGCCATCGATCTCGAGGCGGATATCGCGGCCGCTCTCGTCGATCAGACGACGCACCTGACGCAACTTGTCAAGGGTGCCGGGGATGAAGCTCTGGCCACCGAAGCCCGGGTTGACCGACATCAGCAGGATCACGTCCAGCTTGTCCATCACATACTCGAGGCAGGAGAGCGAGGTAGCAGGATTGAGCACCAGACCCGCCTGGCAGCCCATCTCCTTGATCAGGCCCAAAGAGCGATCAACGTGATCGGACGCTTCCGGATGGAAGGTGATAAGGGAAGCACCCGCCTTGGCAAAATCGGGAATGATGCGATCCACCGGCTTGACCATCAGGTGCACGTCGATGGGGGCCTCGATACCGTAGTCACGCAGCGCCTGACAGACCATGGGGCCAATGGTCAGGTTGGGGACATAGTGGTTGTCCATCACGTCGAAGTGAACCACGTCGGCACCGGCAGCCAGTACCTTGGCTACATCGTCACCCAGACGGGCAAAATCGGCAGAGAGGATCGAGGGGGCAATCAGAAAGTCTTTCATCAGCATCATCCATTGGCAGCCAGGGAGAAAAAGCGGCGCAATTTTAACGTAAAAGGCGGGCGAAAACGACTCGAATGCGGGGTAAATGGGGCAATCACCTCCCCTCCCCCAGCCACCTAGGTTTTGGGGCATCGGCACGGGCCTAGGCGCGCCCATAAAAAACGGCGCCCCTGGGCGCCGCATGGTCTGTTACGTCAGTGGCAGCAGTTCACTGTCGCTGGGATAGTAGCCCTGCTCCGGTTCGATTCCGGGCGGATAGAGCGCCAACAACTCGGCCACCTTGTTGCGGGTGCCGCCGTTGCGACTGATGGTGCGCTTGACCAGGATTTCGTCGAGGCGGGCACCGCGATAAAGCTCACGAGTCAGCTCGATATCGTGGTTGCTGATCAGCACCGGCACCCCTTTGTGAGCGGCTGTGTGGCGGGCCAATCGCGCCAGGATCGCCTGATCATCCAGGGTAAACCCACCGGAGGCATAGGTGGTGAAGCTCGCCGTAGTGGAGAGCGGCGCATAGGGAGGATCGCAATAGATAACCCAATCCTCTTCGGCACGCTTGATGGCGTCGGCGTAGCTCTCGCAGATAAAGGTCGCCTTCTGCGCCTTTTCGGCAAAGGCCCACAGCTCTTTTTCCGGGAAATAGGGTTTCTTGTAGGAACCGAACGGCACGTTGAAGCCGCCCTTCTTGTTGTAGCGGCACAGTCCGTTGAAACCGTGACGGTTGAGAAACAGGAACAAGAGTGCCCGCTCGAAGGTGGTCTCGGTCTGATTGAACTGGGTACGTAGCCGGTAATAGGCCGCCTTGTGGTTGTGCTCTGCCACAAACAGCTTGCGCGCCTCGGCAATGAAACTGTCCGGCGTCAGCTTGAGGTGGTTGTACAGGCAGATCAGATCCGGATTGATGTCGTTGAGCACATACGCGTCGTAGTCGGTGTTGAGAAACACAGACCCGGCCCCGACGAAGGGCTCCAGCAACACACGCCCGGCCGGCAGGCGCTCGGCAATCTCTTCAACCAGGGAGTATTTTCCCCCGGCCCATTTTAAAAAAGCGCGTGTTTTTTTCATGGAAATCCGGTGTGTAAGAAGGCAAGACCCAAAAAGGGGGACGATTCTACCCCCTTATCCGGTATCAAGGCTATTGCTTCAGCTCTTTTTGTACCTGTGCAAACGACTTGGGCCAGGGCTGACCTTTCAGCAAGGCTGGCGGAAGCTTGCGAATGGCACTCTTGGCCTGGGTCAGACCGGCATAATCCCCTTGCAGCACCACGTACCAAGGGCTGCCACGGAATTTGGTCTGATAGACCCATACCTTGCCCGCCAGACCATGCTCGGCGACAAACTGATCCACCGCCTTGGTGTTGCTCGCCCCCATCAGCTGAACGCTGTAGTGATTGCGCGGCTTCTTGTTCAAGGTGGCGACCGGTGTCAGGGCCACCTTGGGTGCAGGCACGGCAACCGGTTCGTTGCTGGCGGTTTTGGTGGTGGCAGCAGGCGTCGCGGTTGTCACCGGGTTCTGTGCCTTGGCGGTACTGGCTGGCGCCGTGGTTACGACTGCACCACTGGGGGCTGTGCCACTCGGGTTCTTGCCGGTCAGCTCGTCCACCACGTCAGTAGGCAGAGCGCCGCTCACCTTGGGTTCGGTCATCAGCTTTTGCACGACCTCGTCAGAGATCACCACCCGACGCCCTTCGTAATTGGTTGATTCGGTGGTCACGGTTTCGCTCTCCACCGACTTGGGCAGGACTTTCGCCTCCGGCTGCCAATCCTTCACCACCCCGTTGGGATTACTGGCGGCATTGCTGTCTTGCGCGCTTTGCGCAGTGGCATCAGCATTCGAACCGCCTGCAGTGAGGGGATCGCCTCCCGCCACCGGGATCGGCAATGCAGTGTTCTGCGCCGGCTCATGCAGCGCAGGTTTGCTTTCATTGTCAAACAGCGCAGGCAGCAGGTAGCTCATCGCCAGCAGGCCGCCAGCGACCAGCGCGATAGCGGTGGCAATCTTTTTGACAGGCAACTCCGCCTGACGCTTCTTGGGCCTTCTGTCGGTCATGATATCCTCCAGTAACTGCATGATGGTGGACGGATGTCCGTTCGCCGTTTTCAGGATCTCCTCCACTTGCGGCTTGGGCAAGAGGGTTGCCGGGATCTTGAGCTCTTTGGCTTTCTCATACAAGAAGATGCGCTGTTCGGGCGGGCTCAGTGGCGGCACTTCCAGCTCAAGGGCCGGCATGGCGCGCCCTTTGAGCTGCGGTCGTTGTGTACGACACCAGACGTCACTGCCCGAGACGATAATGGCCAGCTGATGGGGTGCCGCCAAGGTATCGTTATGACGGATGATCGCCCACAACTCTTCCAGCAGGTCGGCCGGTAACTGGTCCGCCCGCTCGATCATCAGCAGCAGGGTGGCAGGCTTGCTCCCCTCCAGCATGCGAAAGAAGCTCTCCGCCAATGCATCCTGTGGATTGAACAGCGGCCGCGCCACCACCTGTGGCAGTAACAGCTGGCGTACATCCACCATCTTCATGGCCGGCGTGCCGATCAGGCTCACCACCCGCACTTTTTCCGGCAACACGCCGAGCAGGGATTCGCACAGGGTACCGCGACCACAACCGGGTTTACCGGAGAGAAAAATGAAAGGGTGATTGAATTCAATCAGATGCAGCAGCCGGTCAACCAGCTGCCGCTGGGAAGGAAGTTTTAGCAGTTTATTCGTCACGACCAGACTCGATCACCGCCAGCAACTCAGCATCGGACACATCCCCCACCACCTGCGCACGGCCGATGCCAACCGGCAACACCAGGCGCAGCTTGCCTTCCAGCACCTTCTTGTCACGGCGCATATGGCGAATAAAGGCAGCGAAATCCATCTCGGCAGGCGCATGAATGGGCAAATTGGCGGCCAGCAGCAGAGCGCGCACTCGCGCAACGTCCGCTTCGCTCATATCGCCACGGGCCTGCGCAGTCCAGGCGGCCAGCATGGTGCCGGCGGATACCGCCTCACCATGCAGCCAGTTACCATAACCCTGCTCGGCCTCGATGGCATGACCAAAGGTGTGGCCCAGATTGAGCAGCGCACGGACACCGTGCTCGGTCTCATCCTGACCGACCACATCGGCTTTGATCTCGCAGCAGCGTTTGATGGCGTAGGCCAGCGCGGCAGGTTCCAGCTGTTGCAGACGCACCATGTTCTGCTCCAGCCAGCTGAAGAAATCAGCATCCCAAATGATGCCGTACTTGATCACCTCGGCCATCCCTGCGGCAAATTCGCGGGCTGGCAAGGTACTCAGACATTCGGTATCGATAACAACTTGTTTGGGCTGATAAAAAGCCCCAATCATGTTCTTGCCGAGGGGGTGGTTGACCGCGGTTTTACCGCCAACAGAGGAGTCAACCTGGGAGAGCAGAGTGGTCGGGATCTGGATAAAAGGAATGCCACGTTGATAGCTTGCTGCCGCAAAGCCCACCACATCCCCAATCACGCCGCCCCCCAGAGCGATCAGTGTCGTATCGCGCCCATGGTTGGTTTCAAGCAGAGCAGACATGATCTGCTCAAAGGTCGCCAGGTTCTTGTACGCCTCGCCGTCAGGCAGGATCAGGTGTTCAACCTGAAAACCCGACAGCAGAGCGGTTACCCGTTCAAGATAAAGCGGAGCAACGACCGTGTTGGTCACTATCATCACCCGCTTGCCCTTGATGGTCGATACCAGCGCCTCGGGGCGCTGCAACAACCCGGCAGCTATCTCGATGGGATAGCTGCGTTCACCCAGTTCGACCTTCAACCGTTCCATGGACGTCCTCTAGATTACATACCGATCAGCTTTACAATTTGATTGGCAACGATTTTTGCGCTCTGGTCATCGGTGTGCACAACAAAGTCGGCAACCTCTTCATACAGGGCATTGCGCTCTTGTGCCAGACGTTCCAGCACTTCGCGTGCCGGTTCTTCGGTCTGTAGCAGAGGGCGGCGTTTGTCTCGCTGTGTGCGCGCCAGCTGCTTTTCAATAGTGGTTTCGAGGTAGACCACGATGCCACGAGCAGACAACTTGTTGCGGGTTTCGCGACTCTTGATGGCACCGCCACCCGTCGCCAGCACGATACCCTGCTGCTCTGACAATTCGCCGATCACCTTCTCTTCGCGAATCCGGAAACCTTCTTCGCCTTCAACATCGAACACCCAGCCGATATCAGCACCACTGCGGCGCTCAATCTCATGATCTGAGTCGAAAAACTCCATATGCAGTTGTTCTGCCAGATGTCTACCTATGGTGCTCTTGCCCGCACCCATGGGACCTATCAGGAAAATATTGCGTTTCTCAGCCATGTCTTTTCGTTAGTAATTACAAACTGTACGACCCCGATGAATACTGGATCGGGGTACCTATGAACCTTATCTTGCGATGGATCAGGAGGGGGATTATCTCAATAGATATCGGGACTGGCAACCGCAGCCCTTACGCCCCAGCCTCATTGGGGCGTAAGGTTATATGTGTTTTACCCTCACATGTAAAGCATTCAGAAGGCGTCGGTGACTATCTTGGGCGTCACGAAAATCAGCAACTCTCGCTTTTTGTTCTCGCTGGTGGTCTTGCGGAACAGGGCACCCAATCCGGGGATATCGCCAAGCAGCGGCACCTTGGTCACATCGCTCTTGATGGTCTGCTGATAGATGCCGCCCAATACCAGGGTCTCGCCATTGTTCACCAACACCTGAGTGGTGATGGACTGGGCGTTGATGGAAACCGCATCACCGGTACCGGTCGGTACCGTTTCACCCTTGGTATCCTGGGTCACGGTCAGGTCGAGAATCACCCGATTGTCAGGGGTGATCTGCGGGGTAACCTTCAGGCTCAATACCGCCTTCTTGAAGGTAACCGAGGTAGCACCACTGGACGAGGACTCCACATAGGGGATCTCGGTACCCTGCTCGATCAATGCCGGTTTCTGGTTCGCCGTGGTCACGCGCGGACTGGCGATAATCTCGGCCTTGCTCTCTTTTTCCAGCGCCGACAACTCGAGATCCAGCAAGGTGCCATCAGCCAGACGGGCAACCTGGAAGGCCAAAGTACCGGCCGCATTGGTCACCGGCAGGTTGACGTTCAACCGATCGTCTGCTGTCGGTCTGGTAATTGTCGAGCCACCATTGTTGTTACCAGAGCCATCATTCCCCTCGATGGAACCGGACGTACTGTTGCCATGACCATCGTTTTTGGTCACTCCCCACCGCACCCCGAGCGCTTCATCAAAACCGTCGTCAATGGTCACCATCCGCGCCTCGATAACCACCTGCTTGACCGGAATATCGAGAATATCGAGCATCCGTTTGATGCTGCTGATGACATCGGCGGTATCCTTGACCACCAGCACGTTGGTTCGCTCATCCACACTCACCGCACCACGGGGTGACAGCAACTTGGTACTTTCGGAAGAGAGCAGGGCAGCCACTTCCGAGGCCTTGGCATAGTTTATCTGCAGGTATTCGGTATAGAGCGGGGCCAAATCGGCAACCTGATTGCGGCTCTCAAGTTGCTGCTTCTCGCGTGTTGCGATCTCTTCCGCCGGTGCCACCAGCAAGATGTTGTTATCCAACCGCTTATCCAGACCCCGCACCTTCAAAATAATGTCGAGCGCCTGCTCCCACGGCACCCCATCCAGACGCAGGGTAATATTGCCTGCTACCGAATCTGTAGTTACCAGGTTGAGATTGTTGAAATCAGCGATCAGCTGCAGCACGGTACGGACTGGAATATCCTGAAAGTTCAATGAGATGGGTTTACCCTGATACTGCTTGGATGCCGTGGCCGTTGTCCGCTTTTTCACCTCGATAATGAAGAGTTTGTCGGCCTGATCGTAACGATAATCAAACTGACCATTGATCGACAGCTCAAACAGGGTATCGCTCCCCTGCCGGGATACTTCAACCTGGGATACCGGAGTTGCAAAATCCTGCACATTGATCAGATTAAGCAAGCCATCCGGTACCCGAGTACCATGGAACTTGGCCAGAACGGTCTGGCCACGGCTGCTCACATCGACGGCAGCCGAGCTGTTATCCAGCGTGACCAGAAATTCCCCCTGACCATCCTTGCCACGACGAAAATCCACACCGGTAACCGAATTGAAATAGGCGCCGCCCCCACTGCTCTGATAGTTGTTGAGCACCGGCTTGCTGGCAGGCTGTGTGGCTACCGGAGTAGTCACGGGCGCAACAGGCATAGACCGGGCAACAACCTGAGGATTGAGCAGCGCCGAAGGAGAGGTTGTGGCAACCATCGCAGAGGGTGCTGACACCGGGGTAACCGAGGTAGCGGGTGCAATCAGGGCGCTCTCACCATTGATGAGCCCGGAGGACGCCCCCTCACCCAATGACACCAGCAATTTGTTACCCTGTTGCTGTACCTGATAGGGAGCCAGCTGATCGAGCGCGATCTTGATATCCAGACCGGCACCCTTGCCTTCCACCTTGATATTATCCACCCCCTGGCGCTGGATAGGCAGCGGGTTGACCTTGAGCGCCCCCACCGCACCGGGAACATGCAACAGCAGTTGATTGGGTTGATAAGAGAGACGATCAGTAAAGCCGGTGACCGGCTCACTGAAACTGAGCTCCACCAGCAGTTGATCAGCAAGCAGAGGATTAACCTTGATCTCCTGCAGGGTTACCACTGCCCACGCCTGACTGACAGCGCTGGCGCAAAACAGCAAAGCCACTTTGGTTACACGCTCGATTGTTGTTCTCATTGCTGTTCGTCCCTGATTATTGTTTTTCTTGCACATTGGCCATCGCCAACTGGGTTTCTCTTGTTACCCAACACCCCTTCCCGTCCGGAATGGTTTCCAGCAAGTCCACTGCAGTATCGGTGATTTTGATGACCCGCCCCTGATCAAGCCCCATATACTGGTTGAGCCCGACCCGCATCGATTTGCCATCCGGGGTACTTATCAGAGCCCATAACTGCCCCGACTGACCCAAAGAGCCATGCATCGACAGGCTGGCCAACGAATAATTTTCCAGCACCTCTTTCTCCCGATCCATCAGGGTCTGAGCACAATCAGGCTGTGCCTTGGCACTGCTGGTACTCCCGACCGCCGCCTCGGGCTGGGGAATCATGAAGGGGCTGCGCACCTCACGCTGCTGATAGAGCATGGGGGCAAAGGGCTTCAATTCGGGCAGGGGCTCGATAGGTATGGGCGGCCTTGCTTTGGTCTGGGCGACATAGCTATCCATGTCCTCCTGGCCACCACAGGCCGCCAGCAAGAGGGCAGGCAACAACCAGCAGATGCGTCTCATTGTTTCGGCTCCACTGTTTTACCGTTGTACTTGTAGGTCTTGGCCAGCATCGACATCGAAATCAGCTCCCCTTCATCCTTGCTCTGACCCAGGGTGAAGGAGTCAAGGATAACGATACGGGGCAAGGCAGCCATGTCAGCGGTGAACTTGCCAATTTCATGGTAAGTGCCCACGACTTCGATACGCATCGGTAGCTCGGTTGAAAACTCGTGCTTGACCTCGGGTTCCCAGTTGATCCGGTTCAATTTCAAACCGTTGTCGGTAGCAATAAAGCTGATATCGTCCAGCAGACCGGCAACCTCATGGGTATTGGGCAACTGCTTGAGCTGGGTATCGACCAGTTGCTCAAGCTGAACCATTTGTGCCTTGTATGCCCCCAGGTTGGCAGCCAGCATCGCCTTGCTTTCGAACTGGGCTTTCAGTTCGGTCTCCTTCCCCGCTTCCTGAGTCAAACTGGTCAGTGAGTTGGCAATCACGTAGTAGTAGATGGCACCACCGGTCAACACGCAGCAGAAAAAGATGAAGACCCCTTTTGCCCATTTTGGCCAGCTTGCTATGTCATTGATATCCAGCTCGTTGAGTTGCTGAAGATTCATTGTTGCTCCTTGGCCACATTCCCTGCAGCCGCAGCATTGTTGGCGATCAGGAACATCATGGAAAACTGGCTCAATGACACTGGCGCAACATCAGCCGCAAAAATAGTGCTTATCTTTGATTGACCCAGCCAGCCGGAACCATCAATCCGTCGCATCATGCTGGCCACCCGACCATAGGCTTCGGTCTTGCCATTTACATCAATAATATTGTTCTGCATCGAGAGGGTGTTCAGGTAAACCCCATTAGGCACCAGTGACGGCAATTGATTGAAGAGGCGGACGGGCACATTGCGGCGCATCTGCAACTGCTCTATGAGCTGCATCCGATCGATCAGTTCCTTGCGACGCTCTTTGAGCAGACGGATCTCCCCCAGCTGGGCATCCAGAATAGTCATCTCCTGAACCAGCCGCTGGTTGCGCTGCTGCTGGGCGACGATCTGACGATCAACCAGCCAGTTGGCAAAAAATCCCAGCGCGACCGTGGCCAGCACAAAAATCCCAAGCAAGGCCCCGAACTGTTTCTTTTGGCGCTGGGCCCGGGCTTCACGCCAGGGGAGAAGGTTTATATTTGACATGGTGTGAAACTCCTCAGAGCCAACCCGAATGCCGTCATATATTTAGCGCCATGTACCAGTTCTGCCTCCCCTTTCGGTTTGCCAAACAGGGCGAACAGATCCGGGTGCAACACCTCGCAATTAACCTCTTCTTTTACCTGCACCAACAAACCGGGTAGCAGACTGCCTCCCCCCGTCAGCACCAGTTTTGCGATGTCGCGATAGCCGGACGAACTGCAAAAAAGCTGGATATTGCGCCGCACTTGCTGCAGCAACGAGTTGATGTGAGGCATCAGCACATCCAGCTCATGGTCAACAGGCAAGGTACCTTTGGTTTTAGCCTGCTCAGCTTCATCCAGCGTCATGCCATAAAAAGAGGAGAGCGCCTGGCTGTACTGATCGCCGCCGAAGTTTTGCAAGCGGGAGTAGATCACCTCCCCCTTGACCAGTGCCGCAAAGGTCATGGCACTGGCACCAATGTCGATCACTCCGATTGGCCGTTCACTCTCCAGCAATTCGGGCAGACAGGCCACCACGGCACGCCCCAGCGCATGGGCGCCCACATCCACCACCTTGACGGCAATACCAGCTTCGGCCAAGGCACTGACCCGGCCGTTGACACTCTCGGTGCGGGCTGCGCTCAGCAGCACATCCTGACGATCTTCACTGTTGTTGGTGCTCAGTACCTCAAAATCGAGACTCACTTCATCGAGGGGGAAGGGAATGATCTGCTCGGCCTCCAGTTGCACCTGATTTTCCAGCTCCTTGTCACTGAGACGGGCATCAATCTGGATCACCTTGGTGATCACATTGGAGCCGGTCACTGCGGTAGCGGCATAGTCGCTGTGGCCTGGAATAAGGCGCTTGAGGGTCTTGAGAGATTGGCTGACGCGCTCGATATCCTGCAATTGATAGTCAACCAGCGTCCCTTTCGGGGTGGCAATATCGGCGACCGATTCGAGATGAAGCTTGCCAGGTCGGCCACTGAGGGTAACGGCCTTGATGGTCTGGCTGCCAAAATCAATGCCCACCAGAGGGAGGAGGGATCCCTTGTTAAAAAGCCCAAACATATACACATCCATGCGTTATTTTGTTTTATTCCTGAACAGAGTGTAGGACACCCGATCAGAGGAGTGCTTCACTCATCCTAAATGCTCTAACTATCAATGTCATAAAGTTTATACCGAAAAGTGACCCATCTCGCTTTCTTCATGACAAGTGGCCCTCCTTGGTTATTACTCCCCGTAGTGCTAACCTCTTGCATCCTTTGAGGTGGGTGGCGCGCCACAGGAAATCCTCGAATTTCCGATGGCAAAAGGGCTATACTCTGCGCCCGTTGGCTAATTTTAAGACGATTGGTAGTTCTTCCATGCTGAAATGGCTCGTTCGCCTGTTTATTGTCATGATGCTGGGTGCTGTGCTGGGTGTCGCCAGCCTCATCGGTATCTACTTCTACATCAAACCCCAACTGCCAGATGTCACCGCACTGCGTGACGTCAAGCTGGCAACCCCGATGCGGGTCTACAGCCGGGATGGGGAGTTGATCTCCCAATATGGCGAAATTCGTCGCATTCCGCTACGTCTGGACGAAATTCCGCAACCCATGATCGATGCCGTACTGGCGACCGAAGATGCACGTTTCTATGAGCACCCGGGCATTGACCCGATTGGTATCATTCGAGCCGCATCCGTCTGGGCTGTTTCCGGCCATGCCCGTCAGGGTGCCAGTACCATCACCCAGCAGGTTGCCCGCAACTTCTTCCTGAGCAATGAGAAGACCATCATCCGCAAGATCAAGGAGGTCTTCCTGGCCTGGCGGATCGAGCAGAATCTCTCGAAAGACGAGATCCTCGAGCTCTATCTCAACAAGATCCCGCTCGGTTATCGCTCCTTCGGGGTCGGTGCTGCCGCCCAGGTTTACTTTGGTAAAGAGGTCAAGGATCTGGGACTGGACGAGATCGCCATTATTGCCGGTCTGCCGAAAGCCCCATCCATGCTCAACCCCATCCGCTCCCCCGAGCGCGCATTTGCGCGCCGCAACGTCGTGCTGGGCCGAATGCTGGAAACCGGCAAGATAACCCAGGCCCAGTTTGACGAAGCCTCAAAGATGCCGATCAAGGCCCGTTACCACGGCGCCGAAGTGACCCTGCACGCTCCCTATCTGGGGGAAATGGTTCGCCAGAAGATGGTCGAACAGTTCGGTGAAGATGCCTACACCATGGGGCTACACGTCTACACCACCGTCTCTGCCGAACGGCAGCGGGCGGCCAAACAGGCTCTGCTGGATGGCGTTTTTGCCTATGACATGCGACACGGCTATCGCGGCCCGACGGCGCAGTTGTGGAAAGCGGGTGAAACCAGCTGGGATTACGAACAGATCGTCGCTCATCTTGGCAAGCAGACCACTTATGACCCGCTGATGGCGGCGGTCGTGACCAAACTCGATGACCGCAGCGCAACGCTGGTGCTGAAAAATGGCAAGGAAGCGGAGTTGGGCTGGAACGGTATCAAATGGGCTCGCACCTTTATTACCGACGACCGTCAGAGCTATGCCCCGAAATCGGCGCGCGATGTGCTGAAAGTCGGCGCCCAGATCTGGGTGCGGGAAGAGGGCGAAGCGCTGTTGCTGGCCCAGATCCCGGACGTCAACGCCGCGCTGGTTGCCATGAACCCGAAAAATGGGGCGCTGGAAGCGCTGGTCGGTGGTTTCAGCTTCGAGCTATCCAAATTTAACCGCGTCGATCAGGCGCGCCGCCAGATCGGTTCCAACATCAAGCCTTTCCTCTACGCCACCGCGCTGGAGCATGGCTATACCCTGGCATCGATCATCAACGATGCGCCGATCAACCAGTGGGATCCGTCAAAAGGGCCCATGTGGCAGCCCAAGAACTCCCCGGCCGTTTATGATGGCCCCACCCCGCTGCGTCTGGGTCTGGCCAAGTCCAAGAACGTGATGTCGGTTCGACTGATGCGCGCCATCGGTCTGGATACCTATATCGATGGGTTGACCCGCTTTGGCTTCCCCCGCGACTTCATCTCCCCCCATGAGTCGCTGGCACTCGGTGCTGCCGAGTTTACGCCTCTCGAGGTGGTACGTGGTTACTCGGTTCTGGCCAACGGTGGCTTCCTGGTGACCCCTTACTTCATCGACAAAGTGACCGACAGCCTGGAGAACACCCTCTATCAGGCCAACCCTGCTATTGCTTGCACCAGCTGCGAACAGCAGGCCGCGCCCGAGCAGAGCACACTGCCGCAGTCAACGACTGATGACGCGGCTCAAGATGGCACGCAGACCCCTCTCGCGCCGACTATCGCCCCGCATACCATCAGTGCCCAGAGCGCGTTCCTGATCACCGACACCCTGAGCACCGCAATCTGGGGTGGCAACGGTTGGCGCGGTACCGGCTGGCGTGCCGCCCGTGACCTGAAACGTCACGATATCTCCGGTAAAACCGGTACTACCAACGAATCACGGGATGCCTGGTTTTCCGGCTATACCCCGGACATTGTCGCCACCTCCTGGATCGGTTTTGACAACCACCAGCGTGGCCTTGGTCGTGCCGAGTTTGGTGGTGGCGCCGCGCAGCCTATCTGGATCGACTTCATGAAAGTCGCCCTCAAGAAGGTGCCAGAGCACAAAATGCCGGTTCCCGAGGGGATCATGACGGTGAAAATTGACAGCGAAACCGGCCTGCTGGCAACCAGTGGCGGAACCGACGAATACTTCAAGGAAGGTACCGAGCCAACCCGCTACGCCGCGCCCAGCTCGGATGGCAATCAGGTCTACGGCGGTGACAACCCCGATGTAGAAGGGCCTGTCTCTACCGACGATATCTTCTAAGTCGCTCTCGCGACAGAAGCAAAACCGGCAGCCTTGGCTGCCGGTTTTTTATTGGGCCAACTGCTTGCTCATCAGCGTGGCGATCGAGGCCGCCAGCTCGTTGAAGCAGGGGCGACGCACTGAGTAGTGGCGATAGAGCAGCGAGATGGTACGCCCCGGCACAGGGTCAACAACAGGTCGATAGCTCACCCCTCCCTCATCATGATCGGCAGGTACGGCCAGCTTTGGCACCAAAGTCATGCCACTACCGGCGGCCACCATGTTGCGCAGGGTCTCGAGACTGGTGCCCTTGAAGCGTTGATCTTCACCTATC
This sequence comes from Aeromonas aquatilis, assembly GCF_054052405.1. NCBI lineage: Bacteria > Pseudomonadati > Pseudomonadota > Gammaproteobacteria > Aeromonadales > Aeromonadaceae > Aeromonas > Aeromonas aquatilis. The sequence goes on from NZ_JBSTYP010000001.1 coordinate 93,596, forward strand.
CCACCAGCGAAACAGAAGCCCATCGCCTGATCCCGCAAACAGTGGCCATCGGCCAGCATCAGCAACTTCTTGCCCTTGAGATTGCCGAGCGGCACCTGTCTGGCCTGCGCTTCGGGATGATGGCAAGGCACCGCCAACCACATCGGCTCATGATAGAGCTGGATTGAACCAAACCCCTCCATCCCAGGCATGTCGGCCAGAATGACGCAATCCAGCACCCCCTCTTCCAGCCGTTTGAGCAGGCTTTGAGTCTGCTCCTCATAGAGGTAAAACTCCAGTTGGGGAAAACGCTCACGCAGGGTCTGGATAATGCGGGGCAACAGGTAGGGGCCCACGGTCGGAATAAAACCGATATGGATCTCCCCTGACATCGGCTCGGAGAAGTGCTGACCGATGCTCTTGAGCTCGCGCACCTCCTTGAGCACCCGACGCGCCTGATGGGCCATGGCATCGCCAGCCGGAGTAAACAGCACCTTGCGCGAGGTACGTTCGATCAGAATGACCCCGAGTTCATCCTCCAGCTTGCGCAGCTGGCCGCTCAGGGTGGGTTGACTGACAAAGCAGCGTTCAGCGGCTTTGCGAAAATGTTTTTCCTCATCCAGCGCCACCAGATATTCGAGATCGCGAAGATTCATACAGCAAGAGTCCTGCCTGGAAAATGGGCCATCAGCATGCACAATATCGTCCGGCGGGACAAGTCATCCGCTCGCGGTGAACCTCTCTGGCTGCGCCTCCAAAACAGAAAAGCCCGATCACCTCGCGGTAATCGGGCTGTTTGACTCGCCGAGGGATTACACCCTGAAACGGCGCACCATCTCCTGCAACTGGGTAGCCAGATGGTTCAGCTCGTTGCACGCCTGAGACATCTGGGTGGCACCAGAAGCGACCTCTTCGGAAGCGTTGCTGATATTGACCACGTTGCGGTTGAGCTCCTCGCTCACCGCCCCCTGCTCTTCGGTGGCGGTCGCAATCTGGATGTTCATGTGGGAGATACTGCTGACCGAGCCACTGATCTGGGAGATGGACTCGCCCGCTTCCCGCGCGGTAGCAACCGTGGTATTCATCAGCTCCTGACTCTGTTGCATGGTAGTGCCCGCCTGTTCGGCACGCTGCTGCAACTCGGCAATGATGGTGTTGATCTGGGAGGTGGAGTCCTGAGTGCGCTTGGCCAAAGTACGCACCTCATCGGCCACTACCGCAAACCCCCGCCCCTGCTCACCGGCACGGGCCGCCTCAATCGCCGCATTCAATGCCAGCAGGTTGGTCTGCTCGGCAATGCCGCGGATCACCTCCAGCACCATACCGATATTGCGGCTGTCATCGCCCAGTTGGCGGATCACCTCGGCGGTGCTCTCTATGGCACCGGCAACCCGCTCGATACGCAGGATGGAATCGTTTACTGTCTTGGCCCCAATTTCTGCCGTTTCACTGGCCGAGGTAGCGGCGCTGGCCGCATCGCTGGTGTTGCGCGAGACCTCCTGCACCGTGGCCTGCATCTCGTTCATCGCCGTTGCCAGCTGGTTCAGCTCATGTTGCTGAGCATTCATGTTGTTGGCTGACTGGCGAGCTACCGAGCTTATCTCCTCTGCGGCGGAACTCAGTTGCACCACAGAGCCCGACACTTCACTCACCAGGGTGCGCAGATTGGTCTGCATTTCACCAAACCCCTTGGCCAGAGTCCCCAACTCATCGTTGTTGAACTGCTGCATATCGATACGAGAAGTGAGATCACCCGCAGAAACCTTGCGGGTCTGATCCAGCAAGGCCATGACCGGGTTGCGGATCTGGTTGGTCAGCAGCCAGGCAATGGCCACCACAAAACCCAGCGTCACCAGACTAACGATGATGCTCATGGTTGTGGCGCTGCTGTAGAGTGCCTCCACATCCTTTGTCATTTGGGTCGCAATCTCGTGATTGATTTCCCGCAAGCGGAAGGATTTTGCTCCCACCTCCTCCAGTGCAGCCCTAGTTTCGTTTTTGCGCAGACTTTTGACACGCTCCAGATCGCCAGCAGCAAAGGCGCTCAGCAGCTCTTCATGTACCGAGAAATACTTGGCCCCTGCCGCAACTGCCTGCTCATAGACCTGTTTCTCTTCACCAGTAGTGAAAGCTAAAGCGCCATATTTTTGGGCGGCTTGCTCAAACTCCTGCCTGGCCTTATTAAAAGTCGCGGTGCGCTCACTTACCTCTTGCTCATCCTTGTTCAGACCAGCGATCACCTGAGCCAACTCTGAGCGCCGCGCATCCAGAATCGCAACATGCATCTGGCTGGCATAGCGGGTTGAGGGTAACAGGTTACCGGTAATGGTCTCTGAATCATGAAAGAGACGTGCCAACTGGTTACTCGAAAACCAGGCCAAGCCCAGCACCAGCAACGCCAGGATGGCGAATCCGGCACTCAATTTCTGGCCGATAGACATGTTTTTGAACATATGAGGGCTTCCTTGAAATGGGTCTGCACTCCCGCCACATCCGCCGGGAATGGTCATATAGAGCATAGCCTGCCAGAAGAAAACGGAAGAATTTCATACCGTTTCTACTTACAGGAGTATCGGCTCACCTCCTCCATTTCTAAAGAGACCTTATCTGTTCACACTCTAATAACTATTCCATCACCTCAAGAAGATGCTGCCGCAATCCTGTTGGGTCACCCAAAAAATCAGCCACTCGTACAGCACTCACTTTACCGCTGTGCATCAACCCAAGGGTGGGATAACCCTGACCGCCCAGTTGTTTCATCCAGCCCTGGCTATCTGCCAGATGTTGCAACAAGGGAGCCTGCAGATAGGCTTGCTGGAATGCCTCGGCAGCAATCCCCTGCTCTGCCGCCAGCGTGGCGAGAAACACAGGTTCACCAATCCAGATCCCGTCCCGATAGTGGGATTGCTGGATCCGGTGCAACATAGTCAGCCCATCGCCTCCCAATGTCGTGACGGCCAAGACCGCACGGATCGGCGGCTCGGAGTCCAGCAGACACCCTTCGCGCAGCAGCAGTTCGTTGAAGTAGCGCTCGCCAAAATGCTGGCCGGTCAGCGCCTCGATCCGCTGATCATGGGGGCGTACATAATCACGCAATGCCTCGCCCATCGGCTGACGGCGGCTACCCAGCCAGAGACCGCCCGCATGCAGCTCGATCTTGAGTCCAGCAATGGTGGCTGCCGCCTGCAACAGGGGGGCGGCACCGTAGCACCAGCCACAGAACGGGTCATAAACATAATGGAGGGTGGTTTGTTGTTTGCTCATCGTCATTCTCGCTTCAATCTTGGATAAAAAACCGGGCCCTGAGGCCCGGTAAAAAAACACAGGGAGAGCAGGCTCAGTGGCTTACCACTTCATCTCGCCGGTATTGACCTTGGCACCGATGGCCAGACCATCGTCAACCGGCAGTACCGGATAGGCCTTTTTCAGAGCCTCAATCAGCTCGCCAGAGTTTTTCGCCTTGGCCAGCTCCTGTTCGAAACGCTCTACATAGTCACGGGTAAAGCTCACAGCGGCAGTGCCTTTGGGAGCCGTGCCCAGGAAGTGGCCCGGCACCACGCGCTCGGGTTTCAGTGCCAGCAGGTTGTCCAGCGCCTTGACCCAGTTGCTGCGGGCCGCTTTGGTCTGGCTGTCCGCCATCCAGACATGCACCCCGTGGTAGACCGGCACACCACCAAAAGCAGTCTTGATGGAAGGGGCCCAGAGGTAGGCATTCGGGGTGTTCATCTCTTTGATTTCAATCTTCTCGCCATCCAGCGTCAGGTGGCTGGCGGTCATCACTTGCGGTACGGTCAGGCTCTTCGGTGCGCCCTTGCCGAGGATCGGACTCCAGTAGCTCAGCTTAGCATCCTTGGTCTGGTTGATGTGGTCAACCACATGCTGGTCGGCCAGCACTTTGACATCCGGGAACGCAGCCATGACCGGCTCCAGACCGAAGTAGAAGTCGGGGTCACCGGCACTGATATAGACAGTGGTCAGCTTCTTGCCGCTCTTCTTGATCATGTCGACCAGCGCCTGGCCATTTTGCACGTCGAACTGGGCATCGATCAGGATGGCCTCTTTGTCACCGGTCACCAGTGAGGAGGAGACCGGGAAGATCGCCTTCTCGCCAGGGTTGTAGACGGTCACGCTCAGGGGAGCGGCCAGTGCGGCGCCACTCAGCAGGGTGGTCGCCAGAGTCAGGTTGCGGATCAGGGTGTTGTTCATCATCTATTCCTCATTAAGTATTCGGGGGTTCATTTGATGGACAGAGTGTATTGGATCTAATAAGGTGCAAATACAGCATAAAAAGCGCATCACTGTTGCACATATCGAACATATAGAGAGCCATAGATGGATCGACTGACCGCCTTGCGGGTCTTCGTCAGCGTAGTCGAACAGGGGAGCCTGAGCGGTGCCGGAGAGAAACTGGATATGTCGCGCGCCATGGTGTCGCGCTATCTGGCCGAGCTGGAGAGCTGGATGGGCGCCCGCCTGCTGCACCGCACCACCCGTCGGCTGAGCCTGACCGGGCCGGGAGAGGAGGCGCTGAACCGAGCCCGCGTCATGCTGGCGCTCGGCGAGGAGATGGAGCAAATCGCCGTGAAGGGAGATGACGCCCCCAAGGGACAACTGCGGATCACCAGCAGCTACTCCCTGTCAGAAGCACTGCTGGTCGGGGCTGCCAACGACTATCTGGCGCAATACCCGGGGACGGCCATCGACATTCTGCTGCTCGACAGAACCGTCAATCTGGTAGAGGAGCGGATCGATCTGGCGGTGCGCATCACCAACGACCTCGACCCCAATCTGGTGGCGCGCCGTCTCGGCACCTGCCACTCGGTGGTCTGTGCCAGCCCGGCCTATCTGGCCCGCCATCCGATACCGCACAAGGTGCAGGATTTGGCGCTGCACAACTGCCTCACCTACACCTACTTCGGCAAGAGCCTGTGGGAGTTCAATGGGCCGGATGGCCCCGAGTCCGTGCCGGTCAGCGGCAACCTGAGCGCCAACATCTCCAACCTGCTGCTGGAGGCGACGCTGGGCGGCGCCGGGATCAGCCTGCAGCCGCTCTACTCGGCTCAGCCCTATCTGGAGCGCGGAGAACTGGTCCCCCTGCTGACCGACTGGCAGCCCAAGCGCCTCGGGGTCTACGGGGTGTATGCCACCCGCAAACAGATGTCGCCACTGCTGCGCAGCTTCCTCGATTTTCTGCTGGCCCGCATGGCGGCCGATCCCATCTGGCAGGAGTAAGCACTCCGCACACCCTAACATAACGAAGGGGCCGCTGCGGGCCCCTTCTTCACTCTGATCCCTTGATCAGGCTTCAAATCCGAATGGTTCTGAGTGCGGCGCTTCCGGCTGCGCACTCTCGTCCAGGAAAATATCCCGATAAGCCACATAGATGGAGTAGTTGAGCGCCGGGATCACCACCAGCAGACCTACCAGCAACAGCACAGCGCCAAACAGCAACAACATGGCTGAGAGCAGCCCCCACCAGAAGAAGGGCCACATATTGCGCCAGCAGCCGAAGAAGCTCAGACGCACCGCCTGGATGATGCCGATATCGTGGTGGTAGATCAGCGCAGGAGCAAAGGTGACCCCCATCAGCACGGGAATGATCAGCAGCATCCCCACCAGCAATACCAGCAGCAGTTGTTGCAACTGGCTCGCCGAGACCACCATGCTCTCGGGATCCTGCGTCAGCAGCGGGAGCAGCCCCCACATGGAGAGCAGACCGAGACAGACGAGACCCACCAGGCTGAACAGCAGCAACACCAGCAGACCGCCTAGCATCAGCGGGGTCAACTTGTGGCGAAAACCGGCGAAGAGATCGGCAAACTGCAGCGGCTCCCCCCGATAGCCCCGAGCGGCGACCGCCACCCAACCCGCGCCCCACACCATGTAGAGCAGCTGGGAGATAAGGCCACCCGCCGGCAGTTGCTCCAGCAGCATGCCCACCATAAACCAGACCAGCACCATGGCTACGCTGATCCCCATCCCCTTGTTGAAGATATCGAACCCGCTGCGAACCCAGAGCCAGCCACGACCTGTCGTGTACCGGGCCGGTGTGGTGCGCAAAGGGGGTAATCCGTTCATATCGTCTCCTCGGAGTGTCGGTGGCATCAGTGCCGGAAGCCGATTCTAGAGGCTGGACACCAGTGACTCAATGGCGAAGCGGGATGTCAGCGACATAAAACCTGACGCAGCCAACCCCGATTGCCCGCTCTTTTCACTACCCGGCACTGGCTGCAACTACGCAGAGAGGGCAAAATCGTCTCCCTGCGCCCGCAGGCCAATCAGCCTGCCCACGGGGCGCACTTTCCGCCATCCCGGGCGTTTTAACATCGAGTAGTATCGTCATGAGAGTTGTGTGTTGTCTGTTGTTGTTACTGGCCAGCCAGTCGGCGTTGGCCGAGGGTTTTATCAGTCGCCTGCTCAACCATCCGGTGCCGGGTGGCGTTGCGGTGATCCCTCTTGGCGCGTCAGCCACTGCCCCCACGGCCCGCTATCACGACAAACCCGTGCTGGTGGTACGTGAAGATAACCAGTGGATCGCCATCGTCGGCATCTCACTCAAGAGCACGCTCGGTATCCAGCAACTGACCACAGGTGATGGCCGTACTCTCGGCTTCACCGTGAACCCCAAGCACTACCGCGAGCAGCACATCAAGCTCAAGAACAGCCGTCAGGTCAATCCGCTCGCCGAGGATATGACTCGTATCAACCGCGAGTTGGCGGAGCAGACCCGGGCTTACCAGACCTTCAGCCCCAACCAGCCAAGCAACCTGATGTTCGACAAGCCGGTCAACGGCCCCCTCTCCAGCCCGTTTGGCCTGCGTCGCTTCTTCAATGGCGAGGAGCGTAACCCCCACTCCGGCCTCGACTTCGCTGTCGGCGCCGGCACCCCGATCAAGTCCCCCGCCGCAGGCAAGGTGATCCTGATCGGCAACTACTTCTTCAATGGCAATACCGTCTTTGTCGACCACGGTCAGGGGCTCATCAGCATGTTCTGCCACATGTCGAAGATCGATGTGAAGCTCGGTCAGAGCCTGCCACGTGGCGGCATCGTCGGGCGAGTCGGTTCGACCGGTCGCGCCACCGGCCCCCATATGCACTGGAACGTCAGCCTCAACGACACCCGGGTCGATCCCGCCATCTTTATCGGTGCCTTCAAGCCCTGAATCGGCAGAACCCGTTAACAAAAAATCCTCTAACAAGACAGGCAGCCCATGGCTGCCTGTCTGCTATCTGCACGTAGAACCTGATTACCTATCCGGCCAGCGCGTGGGCGCCGGACTCCCGACGCATCGCCCGCCACATCACCAACACCAGCAGCGAGCTGCACGTTGGCAATGCCAGCCAGACGCCGGGCACGCCCCACAGGGTCGAGAATCCCCACAAGAAACCGCCGATCAGCACCAGCTTGCCGCCGGTGAGCAGGGAGGCGATGCGAGCCCGATTGATGGCCTGGAAGTAGGTGGCCCCCACCAGCAGCAAGCCCTCCATCGGCAGCCCCCAGAAGTAGAGCCAGATCCCGAGGCTCGCCACCGGCAGCAGGGTAGCGTTGTCCCCGGCAAACAGATAGACCGCCGCCTCTGGCCACAGATAGAGCGGGAACATGGCGCACAGGGCGATCCCCAACGTCACTCCGAGTGCCAGATTGCGGATCCGCAACACCCGCCGCCAGTGACCGGCGCCCGCGTTGAAGCTGGCGATGGGCTGGATACCCATGGCGATCCCCTCGAACACCAGATAGAAGAAGGCCTCGGTGTAACTGATCACCCCGTAGGCCGCCACATGCAGCGAAGTACCCACCGCCAGCAACGCCTTGTTGTGCAGCGCCAGCACTACCGAGAGATAGAGGTACATCAGAAAACTGGAGACCCCGAGGCGCACTGTCTCGCCCATCAGCCGCAGATCGGGGCGCAAGGTGTCCCAGCTTATCCGCAGCTGGCTGCGCGGTGTGAAGAAGTGCCACAGGCAGGCGAGGCCCGTCACCGCCTGGGAGAGCATGGTGGCCGTCGCCACCCCGGCCAGTCCGAACGGAAACACCACCATCAGCAGATAGTCGAGCAGCACGTTGAGCAGGCCCCCGACTACCATGATGAGAGTGACAAAGCCGGGGCGGCCATCGTTGCGCAACAGCGAGCTGAACGCCATCGACAGCACCGCAAAGACACCGAGCCAGGCGTAGGCCTGCAGGTAGGAGAGCCCGGCGGTGAAGATCTCCCCCTCCGCTCCCATCCAGGCCAGCATGGGCTCGCCATAGCGGATCCCGATAAAACTGAGCAGTAGCGATGTCAGCAACACCATCACCAGCGCATTGCCGACGATATGGCGGGCTTTGGCCGGGTTGCCCTGCCCCAGATAGAAGGAGACCAGCGACGAGGCCCCCATGCCGATCAGCGCCCCCACCGCATAGAGCACAGCGCAGGTGGGGTAAGCCAGCATCAGACCGGCCATGCCATCCTGACCCAGCACATGGCCAACGAAGATGCCATCGATGGTGACATAGACGCCGGTGATCAGCATGGCCGCCACGGTCGGGGTTACGTAACGCCAGAAAAGGCGAGATAGCGGGGCTGTGCCCAGATCAACAGCTGACATATTCGACTCGGTGGAGAGAAAGCGGCCGGGATCATAGCGAAACGGCAGCACGACTTCCTGTTATTTGTGTTATGAATCATTAATATAGACTGCTTTACCCCCTCCCTGCCCTGTTTTAGGCTAGGGCCACCTCTTCTGAACGGAAACGAGCCTCATGTTGCAACGCCTGCTCACCTTCTTGCTGCTCTCCCTTCTCTTGTTGCCGCCAGCCGTGCGCGCCGACGATGCCATTGCCCAAGCCGAATCCCTGTTGCAGAGCGTGCCCAAGAGCGATACCCCGGAAAACCAGAAGCTGCGGGAGAGCTACCAGCAGGCGCTGCAATTTGCCAGAGAGGCCGAGCGCTACCGGGAGCAGAGCAAGGCCTATCAGCAGATCCTCATCGATTACCCCAAGGAGTCGGCACGGCTCAAGGAGAGCTTGCACAACTATCAGCCCGCCGCTCGCCCGCCGCTGGCGAGCCTCAAGGAGGAGGCGCTGCGCCAGGCCATAGGCCTTGGCAGCAACCGCCAGCTCAACCTGCGCAAGGAGCGGCAGGGGGTGATGGACAGCCTCAACCAGCTGGAGAGCACCGGGCAGGAGTATCACCTGCGGGTGGATGATCTGCGCAAACAGCTGCAACTGACCCGCAGCCAGCTGGAGCGACTGAGCTTCAGCAGCGAATCGGATCGCCAGCAGGAGGCACAACTGCTACTGACCAGAATGAAGGAGCAGAGCCTCTCCGACCGGATCCAGATGCTGGAGCTGGAGCAGCTCTCGGCCCAGCAGCGCAACGATCTCGGCAAGCTGAAACTGCAGGAGCTCAATCTGGCCATCGCCGATGAGGATGAGTGGCAAGCCAGCCTGCTGACCCAGCAGAACCAGCTGCGGCGGGAGAAGACCGAGCAGGCGCTGGAAGAGAGCGAACGGCTGCGCAAACAGCTCACTACCGACATGCCGTTGCTGCTGGAGCAGCAACAGCAGAGTCAGGCGCTCTCCATCCAGCTCGGCACACTGGAGGATCAGATTGAGCGGGTGCAGGACGAGCAGCGCAGTGTCGACAAGAATCTGTTTGAACTGAATGAGTTGGTCAAATCGGTGCGCGAACAGCTGGAATGGCTGCAGATCAGTAATGCCTACGGCGAGAACCTGCGCAGCAAACTCTCCGATCTGCCTCCCCAGTTTCCCCTCGACAAGCTGGAGTCAGCCATCGTCAGCGCTCGCATGGCCAAGAACCAGTACGAGAGCGAGCAGGATGGGCTCAAGGATACCCGTCAGCTGCGCGACAAGCTGCTGGCCGAAGAGGAGGTAACGCTCGATCGGCCGCAGCAAGCGGTACTCGACAACCTGCTCAAGGCACGACGCCAGCTGCTGACCCGTCTCAACGACGCCTCTGACACCCTGATCCAGGAGCAGACCCGTCTCAAGCTGCTCTACAGCCGCCAGAACAGCAAGATCGACGAGATCCGTGAGATCAGCGCCAGCCACCTGTTCTGGATGCCCGATGTGCGCCCCTTTACCCCGCAGGTCATGCTCGGCATTCCTGCCGCGCTGACGCTGGCCTTCAACCCGGACAACTGGTTGCAACTGCCCTACGCCATCGCCGAAAATAGCCCGCTGAGCCTCACGCTGGCCGGTATTGGGCTGCTGGTGCTGGCCTGGAGCTGGTTCAAACTGGCCCGTCACCTGAGCCTCTATTGCGACCATATTGCACCGCGGATCGGCAAGGTGACCCAGGACAAATTCAGCCTCACCAGCCGTCTGCTGCTGCGCTCCCTGCTTGCCGCGCTCCCCTTGCCCGCCATGGTGCTGATGGTACGCGGCCTGCTTGAAGGGGCCTGGCAATACCCGTTTGCGGTGGCGGTGGCGCGCGGCCTTGGCGAGATCTGGTTTCTGCTGCTGGCGCTGGTGATGGCCCGCCATCTGACCCTGGAGCGGGGGATTTTGATCCACCACTTCCGCTGGCCCCGAGAACAGGTACAAAAGGTATGGGGGCAGTTTCGCACCCTGCTGCTGGTGCTGATCCCGAGTTTCTTTGTGCAGGGGATGGCCAACAGCTATCAGGAGCATGCCTTCTACGACTCCCTCGGCCGGATGGCCTTCATGATCGGCGCACTCTGGCTGTTGCTCTTCTTTGCCCGCCTCAACCGGGAGCGACTGCCACTCACCTGGGGCCAGACCGACATGACCAAGCCCCATCTGCTGCACCACTTCATCTGGAACAGCCTGATGCTGGCGCCGCTGCTGGCGGTCATCGGCGCCCTGTTTGGCTACTTCTATACCTCTCGCACCCTGCTGCGCCAGCTGGAGCTTAGCCTGCTGATGGGGCTGGGTTGCCTGCTGGTCTACTATCTGGCCAGACGCTGGATGCTGATCCAGCGCCGCCGCCTCGCCTTCGAGCGCGCCAAGAGCAAGCGGGCCGAGACCCTGGCCCAGCGCGGGCGTGACGACAATCAGGAGGAGCTGAGTTCGGAGATCCCCGATGTGGTGGAAGAGACCGAGCTGGATCTCGATACCATCAGCGCCCAGTCGCTGGGACTGGTGCGCACCTTGCTGATGCTGGGCTTCACCATGCTGGTGGTGGTGCAATGGTCGGATCTCAACTCCGCCTTCAGCTTCCTCAGCAATATCGAGGTGTGGCAGGTGAGCAGCAAGATTGGCGGCATCGAGCAGCTCTCGGCCATCACCTTGCAGGATCTGATGCTGACCGCCTTCGTCTTCATCCTGACCGTGGTGACAGCCCGCAACCTGCCGGGGCTGATGGAGCTGACCCTGCTGCAGCACCTCAGCCTCTCCCCCGGTACCGGCTTTGCCCTCACCACCACCAGCAAGTATCTGGTGATCCTGATCGGCGCCCTCACCGGCTTTTCCATGCTCGGCATCGACTGGTCGAAGACCCAGTGGCTGGTCGCCGCCCTCTCGGTGGGGCTGGGTTTCGGTCTGCAGGAGATCTTCGCCAACTTCGTCTCCGGCCTCATCATCCTGTTTGAAAAGCCGATCCGGCTCGGTGACACCGTCACCATCCGCGATCTCACCGGCACCGTCACCAAGATCAAGACCCGGGCGACCACCATAGTGGATTGGGATCGCAAGGAGATCATCGTGCCCAACAAGGCCTTCATCACCGAGCAGTTCATCAACTGGTCGCTCTCCGATGCCATCACCCGGGTCAAACTGAAGATCAGGATCGGTCTGACCCGGGACCCGAAACTGGTGCAGCGCATTCTGGAGGAGTCCATCCAGGCATCGACTCTGGTGCTGGAGACGCCGACCCCCGAGGTGTTCCTGATCGAATTCACCGACTCGGCGCTGATCTACGAGATCCGTCTCTACGTCAACAACATGGATCACCGGATGCCCATCACCCACGAGGTTCACTCGCTGGTGCTGGAGAAGATGCAGCAGCAGGGACTTTCTCTGCCCCATCAACAGATCGATATTCACCTGAGCCGCGGCTGAGCCGTGAGGAAAAAGGAGCAGAACATGCAGATTATTGCCCACCGTGGCGCCAGCGGTCTGGCACCGGAGAACACCCTCAAGGCAATGGCAAAAGCGCTGGAGCTGGGAGCGTCAGCCATAGAGATCGACGTGCAGGCGGCCGATGGCGAGTTGTGGGTCTTCCATGACCGGCGGCTGGAGCGTTGCACCAATGGCAAGGGGGTGCTGACCGAACAATCCCGCTCCTATCTGGAGCAGCTCGATGCCGGTGAGGGAGAGGTGATCCCGACCCTGTGGCAGGTGATGGAGATCATCGCCGGACGCTGCGAGTTGCATATCGAGCTCAAGGGGGCCCATACCGCCGACGCGGTGGCAGCCCTGACCCGACGGGCAGAGGCCGAGCTTGGCTTTACCCCCGACCAATGGGTGGTCTCCTCCTTCCATCACCCGGAGCTGGCCCGATTTGCCACCTTGCGCCCCGATATCCGGCTCGGAGCCCTGACCGCCAACCTGCCGCTCAACCTGGCGCAGTTTGCCGACGAGCTGGGGGCCTGGTCCATCAATTGCGATGTTGATTTCATCGACGCCGCGCTGGTCGATGATGCACATCGCCGGGGGCTCAAAGTTCTGGTTTATACCGTTGATTATCCTGAAGATTCTGAAACCCTAGCCAAGATGGGGGTCGATGGAATCTTTACCAATCGACCGGATCGTTTTCTGGCGCAGTGAGGGCGCGATACACATATGGATAACCACTGATTTAGGCACTAACTTTAAATAGCTGACCGGGATACAAAGAGTTCAACTTCGGCCGATAAACAAAGGCTCATAACAATAACTAGATTCCACACACTTCAGACTGACGCTCACAAGGATGTAATTATGAACTTATCCATTAAAAACAAGCTGGTCCTGGCTATCGGGGTCATCATTCTGGTGATCACCGGCCTGCAGGTCTGGTACAACACCTCGCAACTGCGCAGTGAAACCCAGCGACTGGTCTGGAACATCATTGACGAAAGCTCCATGGCCAACGTCAAGGGGATCTCCCGCTGGGTCGACTCCCGGATCAGCATGGTCAGCACCACCAAGGAAGCATTCGCCAAAGAAGATGAGCCCATCAGTCATCTGGCCCAATCCATGAATGCCGGTGGCTTCGACCTGGTCTATGCCGGTACCACAGACGGCAAGATGATCCAGAGTAAACCGACCAATCTGCCTGCTGGTTATGACCCCCGTCAGCGCCCCTGGTACAAAGACGCAATGGCTGCTGGCAAGATGACCATCACCCCCCCTTATGCCGATATCTCCACCGGCCAGCTGATCGTCACCATTGCCGAACCCTTCCAGCGTGGCAACACTCAGGGGGTCATCGCTGGGGACGTCTCCATCAGTTCACTGATCTCGGACATTCTGGCGGTCACCACCGAGGGGACTTACGCCATGCTGGTCGACAGCAACGGCACCATCATCGCGCACCCCGATGCCTCCATGAGCCTCAAACCCGCCACCTCGCTGGCCCCGGAGTTGACCGCGTCTTACATCAACCAGATCGCCAATGACGGCAAGATCAACGAGCTGGTGATCAGCGGCAAGAAAGAGGTCTTTGACTTCAACGCGATCCCCAATACCAACTGGTATTACGGCATGATGGTGGATGAACAGACTGCCTACCAGTCGGTTCGCAGCATGGTCACCTCCTCCCTCATTCAGGGGCTCATCACCATACTGATCGTGGCCGGTTTCTCCTACATCGCCATCAACGGTTCGCTGGCTCCCCTGAAAACCCTGGGCGAGGCGATTGCCGATCTCTCCCGTGGCAACGGCGATCTGACTCGCCGCATCAAGATCGAGCGTGAAGATGAAGTGGGCGCGGTTGCCAAGCACGTCAACACCTTCATCGAGCGGATCCATGTGATGGTGCAGGATATCTCCAACTCCTCCGGCCAGCTCAACCAGCAGGCCAAGTCCTCCCACAGCATGGCGGAGAAGGCCAATCAGGGGCTGGCACGCCAGCAAAACGAGATCTCCCAGATCGCCACTGCGGTCCACGAGATGTCGGCCACCGCCGTCGAGGTTGCCAGCAACGCCGAGCAGACTGCCGAAGCAGCGCGCTCCTCCAGCAGCAGCTGTGAACATGGCAAGCAGGTCATCGCCCGCAACCAGCGTTCCATCACCGATCTGGCAACTCAGGTCGAGCAGGCCTCGAACATCATTCAAGAGCTGGAGAAGAACGCTCAGGAGATCAATACCATCCTCTCCACCATTCAGGGCATCGCAGAACAGACCAACCTGCTGGCACTCAACGCCGCCATCGAAGCGGCCCGTGCCGGTGAACAGGGCCGCGGCTTTGCGGTGGTAGCCGACGAAGTGCGCGTCTTGTCACAGCGCACCCACAGCTCCACCGTCGAGATCCGCAATATGATCGAAACCCTGCAACGCAATACCCAGGGAGCGGTCAGCACCATGCACGAAGGCCAGCTGCTGGCCCAGAACAGCGTGGATGACGCCAACAACGCCACCCAGGCGCTGGAGCAGATCACCACCTCGATCAACCAGATCTCCGACATGGCGACCCAGATCTCCAGCGCGGCTGAAGAGCAGCGGGCCGTCACCGACGAGGTAAGCCGCAACATTCAGGCGGTGAAAGATGTCTCGGACGAACTGGCAGTGGATGCAGACAGCTCACGCCATCTCTCTGAACAACTTAAAAATATTTCGGGTGAACTGAGCAATCAGGTCGGCATGTTCCGCATTTGAGCATGAGCAAAAGGGGCCGTATAGGCCCCTTTTATTTTTCTAAATAGCGCTTAATTTTCAGTGAGTAATCTCACATTACCCGCCAAATACCCCGCCTAGAAACCCTTGTGATTCGTCTGGAATTATCAGAACACCGCCGTGGTCACCGCCGCACTTCGGATTACCTATTTCTATCTGAATAGATGAATACCAATAATTCTCATTAAAAAATTACAATAAAAAACTTAAAATTTTTTTCGTGAGTACCTAAAAAGAGAGGTGATTCGCATTTTATTGAAAGAAAACTACGTACAATCCAGAAGTTAAAGTATGCGTAGCAAGGTGTTCAACTGCTCAGCAACACCAAAAAATGGCGATAATAACGACATTTTCATCCAGGGATTTGGGTGTTTTATAGAAAAATAACCAATAAAAATGGAATAAAACCTAGCAGTTTGACTTGCATCAAGCCTGAATTTTTTTCATAGAGCAAAATCGTGCCCAGCAAATCTATCCCTAAGGAGGCAGATGTGGATATTATCAAGACCGATGTTGCCATCATCGGTGCTGGCGGTACTGGCCTGCGTGCCGCTATCGCTATAGCCGAATCACAGCCAGACCTGGACATCGCCCTGATTTCCAAAGTCTATCCAATGCGTAGCCATACCGTCGCAGCCGAAGGTGGCGCCGCCGGTGTTGTGCGTGATGACGACTCCCTCGAAAACCACTTCAATGACACCGTCTCCGGTGGTGACTGGCTGTGCGAGCAGGACGTAGTGGATTACTTCGTCAACAACGCAACCAAAGAGATGGTCCAGCTGGAACACTGGGGCTGTCCATGGAGCCGCAAGCCGGATGGTAAAGCCAACGTACGTCCGTTTGGTGGCATGAAGGTTCCCCGTACCTGGTTCGCAGCAGACAAGTCCGGTTTCCATATTCTGCACACCCTGTTCCAGACCTCCGTCAAATACCCGAGCATCAAGCGCTTCGACGAGCATTTCTGCCTTGATCTGATCGTGGACGACGGCCGTGTCCAGGGCGTACTGACCTTCGACATCCAGAACGGCATCACCCGCTTCATCCAGGCCAAATCCGTGATTCTGGCAACTGGTGGTGCTGGTCGTGTTTACCGTTACAACACCAACGGCGGCATCGTGACCGGTGACGGCATGGCGCTGGCCTATCGTCACGGCGTACCGCTGCGTGACATGGAATTCGTTCAGTATCACCCGACCGGCCTGCCGGGTACCGGCATCCTGATGACCGAAGGTTGTCGTGGTGAAGGCGGCGTCCTGCTCAACAAAGATGGCTACCGCTACCTGCAAGACTACGGCTTGGGCCCGGAAACCCCGATCGGCCAGCCGAAGAGCAAATACATGGAACTGGGTCCGCGCGACCGCGTTTCCCAGGCATTCTGGCAAGAGCAACAGAAAGGCCGCGTCATTCAGGGCCCGATGGGCGATGTGGTTCACCTCGATCTGCGTCACCTCGGCGAGAAGTACCTGAAAGAGCGTCTGCCGTTCATCTGCGAACTGGCCAAAGCCTACGTCAACGTGGATCCGGCCAAAGAGCCAATCCCGGTACGTCCGACTGCCCACTACACCATGGGTGGTATCGAGACTGACAACAAGTGTGCCACCCGTCTGGCCGGCCTCTACGCCGCTGGCGAATGTGCCTCTGTTGGTCTGCACGGAGCCAACCGTCTGGGTTCCAACTCTCTGTCCGAGATCGTGGTATTCGGCAAGCTGGCTGGTGAACAGGCCGGTGAATTCGCCAAGACCCAGAAGCATGGTAACACCGAAGCACTGGCAGCCAAGGCCGAGGCGCTCATCAAGCAGCACCTCTCCCTGCTCGACATCGATGGCACCGAAAACCCGGCCGACATTCGCAACGAGTTGGGCATGTCCATGGAAGCCGGTGTCGGTATCTACCGTACCGAAGAGCTGATGCAGGGCACCATCGACAAGATCAACGAGCTGAAAGCCCGTTACAAAAAGGTCAAGGTCAACGACAAGTCCTCTGTCTTCAACACCGATCTGCTGTACGCCATCGAACTGGGTTACATGCTGGACGTGGCTGAAGCCATGGCGCACTCAGCCATCAATCGTAAAGAGTCCCGCGGTTCCCACCAGCGTCTGGATGGTTACGAAGAGCGCGATGACGTGAACTTCCTCAAGCACACGCTCTCGTTCTACAAAAATGGCGAAACGCCCTCCATCGATTACTCCGATGTGAAGATCACTAAATCCCAGCCGGCAAAACGCGTGTACGGCTCCGAGGGTGAGAAACAAGACGAGGCTAAGAAGAATGGCTGAGATGATTGAAATTGAAATCCTGCGCTACCGTCCGGAACAGGATAACGAGCCCTGGATGCAAACCTTCCAGGTGCCATACCAGAGAGAGATGTCTCTGCTGGACGCACTGCAGTACATCAAGGATCACCTGGACTCTACCCTGAGCTTCCGCTGGTCCTGCCGGATGGCAATCTGCGGCTCCTGCGGCATGATGGTCAACGGCGTGCCCAAGCTGGGTTGCAAGGCGTTCCTGCGTGACTACCTGCCGGGCAAGATGACCATCGAGCCGCTCAACAACTTCCCGATCGAGCGCGATCTGGTGGTCGACATGTCCGACTTCATCGAGAAGCTGGAGAGCATCAAGCCGTACATCATCCCGAGCGAGCCGCGCAGCCTGTGTGATGGCGAGTACATCCAGACTCCGGCCCAGATGGCGCAGTACAAGCAGTTCTCCCAGTGCATCAACTGTGGTCTCTGCTACGCAGCCTGCCCGCAGTACGGCATCAACAAGAAGTTCACCGGTCCGGCGGCACTGGCTCTGGCCTATCGCTACAACGTCGACAACCGTGATGCCGGTGCCAAAGAGCGTATGCGCATCATCAGCCAGGACGAAGGCGTCTGGGGCTGTACCTTCGTGGGTTACTGCTCTGACGTGTGCCCGAAAGGTGTAGACCCGGCCGCAGCGATCCAGCTTGGCAAGGTCGAGAGCGCCAAGGACTACATGATCGCCATGTTCAAGCCAGATTGAGAGCAGGATTGAGACCATGAACAACACTGATAGCAAACGTAAACCTTACGTCCGCGAAATGAAGAAAGACTGGTGGCTGAAGAACGCCTTCTACACCGGTTACATGATCCGTGAAGGCACCAGTATCTTCGTCTCCATCTACGCCGTTGTGCTGATGTGGGGCCTGATGCGCCTGGTTCAGGGTCAGGAAGCGTTCAACGGCTGGCTGGAATCCCTGCAAAGCCCGATCGCAATCCTGTTCCATGTCGTCGCTCTGGCGGCGTGCCTGTTCCATGCCAAAACCTGGTTCGCCCTGGCGCCGAAAGCCATGCGTATCTTCCGTGGTGAAGACCTGGTACCGGAGAAGCCGATCGTTCTCGCCCAGTATGTGGCGCTGGCGGTGGTGTCCCTGCTTGTCCTGATCATCGTGGCCTGAGGAGAAAACAATGAGACGTTCTGACGAACCAATTTACTGGGGTCTGTTTGGTGCGGGTGGCATGGTCGTTGCCATGCTGCTGCCGGTCATTGTCCTCATCACCGGTCTGCTGGTACCCATGGGTATCATGGACGTAGAGACCATGAGCTATGACCGCGTGCACGCGTTCGCCAGCTCCTGGTGGGGTGCCTGCATCCTGCTGGTGATCATCGCCCTGCCAATCTGGCACGGTATGCACCGTATCTACCACGGTCTGCACGATCTGGGGATCCACACCACCAAGCTGCACCACTATGTGTTTTATGGCTTTGCCTTCCTGGTATCTGCCATTACCGTCGGCCTGCTGATGGTACTGGTACTCCAGTAATCACATCTGACTGATTGACCAAACCGGGCCTCGTGCCCGGTTTTTTATTGCCCCGCTATCCCGCCTCTGCTTTTTATTCACTCAAACAATTCTATAAAAACCAGATTATCGTCCAAGTATATGGCGATCACAGTCACATAACCCCAATACATTCTCCATTTGCAGCAAACCATTTTGACCACCATCAATTTAGTGACATGCATATCAATTATAATTACTCAGATTAAATAATTATTCATATGGAGCTAGCTAATGACAGACAAAACACGCTCGGTGAGCATAGGCAGTTACCTGGCACTGGCCTTCGCCGTGGTCTTTTTCTCCGGACTGTTGCAATCCGGCGAGTGGTACGGGGTATTCGATTTCACCACGCTGAACGGTTCGTTCGGTACCATGGTCCAGAGCGTCAGCGAGAATGGTGACGGCATCAAGACCGCCATGACCGACATGCGCGGCAAAGGGGGCAACGGTGCCCGCGATGGCTTCCTGTTTGCCCTCACCCTGATCCCCACCGTGATGTTCGCCCTCGGCATGATCAATGTGCTGGAACACTACGGCGCGCTGGAGGCGGCACGCAAGCTGCTGACCCCGCTGCTGCGTCCGCTGATGGGGGTGCCGGGCAATACCGGTCTGGCGCTGATCGCCTCCTTGCAGAGTACCGATGCCGGCGCCGCCATGACCCGCCAGCTCAAGGATGAAGGGCTCATCACCAAGCGTGAAACTGACGTATTCACCATGTTCCAGTTCTCTGCCGGAGCAGCCATCGTCAACTTCTTCTCCTCCGGTGCCGTGCTGTTCACCCTGACACTGGCGGATGGCAGCCCGGCGGTCAGCTCCTCCATTGGTCTGGCGGTCATCGTGATGTTCGCCTTCAAGTTTGTCGGTGCCAACCTGTTCCGGGTCTACCTCAATCTGAGCGAAGGCAAGCACGTCGATAGCAGCAACACCCAACAGACTCTCAACACTCAGGAGCAAGCCAAATGAGCCAGGCCAACGTCAAGAAACCCATCGTCACCGATATCTTCGTCGAAGGGGCCAAGAAGGGCTGGGTCATCGCCACCACCTCCACCGTGCCCAACGTGCTGATGGCCTTCGTCATCATCAAGGCGCTGCAGATCACCGGTGCGTTGGATGCCATGGGTGCCATCTTCTCCCCCGTCATGGCCATCTTCGGCCTGCCCGGTGAGGCGGCCGCCGTGCTGATCGGCGCCTGGATGTCGATGGGCGGCGCGGTCGGCGTGGTGATCACCCTGTTCGATCAGGGGATCCTCAACGGCACCCACATCGCCATTCTGGCCCCGGCCATCTACCTGATGGGCTCTCAGGTGCAGTACATGGGCCGCATCCTCGGTTGCATCGGCACCGAAGGGCGTTACATCCCCATCATGGTCGCCATCTCGGTACTCAACGCCTTCGGCGCCATGCTGGTGATGAACATCATTCTGTAACTGCAGATCTGTGAGTGGAGCAAACAATGACTTTTTCGCTGGATCAATACCTGACCGAACTGGCCCCGCTGATCAATCTGGATTGCGGATCCCTGCACCAACCGGGCATTGCGGCAGTGGCCGACCTGATGGCCGCCAAATATGAGGCGATGGGCGGCTGGCAGATCAAACGGGTCGACTGTGGCGCCGCCGGGGTGGGGCTGGAGATCCGCAACCAGCCTGATGCGGCACAGATCGATGTAATGCTGATCGGCCATATGGATACTGTCTTCCCCCTCGGCACCGCCGCCGCCCGCCCGATGAGCATCGATGGTGAGCGCGCTTACGGTCCCGGTGTCTCCGACATGAAATCGGGGCTGCTCAACATCGTCTATGCCCTGCGTGAACTGCCCCGCGAGGTGCGCGATCGCCTGAGCATCTGCGTCTGCATGAACCCGGACGAGGAGATCGGCTCCCTGCACTCCAGCGACTGGCTGGCAGCGGTGGCCAAACAGGCAAAACAGGTGCTGGTGGCCGAAGCGGCCCGCGCCGATGGCTCGCTGGTCAAGGCGCGCAAGGGGATGGCCCGTTATCGCATCGACTTCACCGGCAAGGCGGCTCACGCGGGCAACGAACCGCAGAAGGGGCGCAGCGCCATCACCGAGCTGGGCCACTGGATCCTGGCTATCAACGCCCTGACCAACTTCGAGAGCGGCACCACCCTCAACATCGGCATTGTCGAGGGGGGCAATGGTGCCAACATAGTGCCGGCCCATGCCAGCGCCGTGGTAGACGTCCGCTTCTGGGACAATCAGGAGTACCACCAGATCAACGATCATCTGCTGACCCTGGCCGAGCGTCCCCATCTGGATGGCGTCACCATCCAGCTGACCCGCGAGGCCCACAAACCTGCCATGGTGCCGTCAGAGGGTACTCAGGCGATGATGCTGTTGGTGGAGGAGTGTGGCGCCGAACTGGGACTGCCAATCAGCTGGCAAGAGGTGGGGGGCGGCTCTGATGCCAACCTGACCGCCGCCCTCGGCATCCCCACTCTGGATGGTCTCGGCCCCATCGGTGCCGGTTTCCACAGTGACGAGGAGTATCTGGATCTGGCCAGCATTGCCCCGCGCATCGAGCTGCTGGTGAATGTACTGACCCGTCTGGCTGCCTGACGGCCCACCTCGCTAAAGACCTGTAACCAAGAGGGCCAGCCGGTTTGCACCGACTGGCCCTCTTTTCATCTGTCCTCACTGACCCATCGCGCCCCTGAACAATAAGGCCATCGATGGAAACAGAACTCGCCTGCGCCTGAGACCAAGTCTCACCACAACGCCAGCAAATTGGCCGGAATGGCACCATAACGGAGCTGCGGGGTTTGGTGCCAGTCAGCCAGCTTTTGCAGGGCTTTCGCCAGATCCTGTGCAAGCGTACGGGTCACTCTAACCCCGGCCTCCAGATAGAGGCTCTTGATCTCGAAGATCCCCTGCTGGCGATGGGCCTTGGCATCCATTCTGCCCACCAGCTTGCCACGATGCAGCAGCGGCAACACGAAGTAACCGTACTGACGCTTGGGGGCCGGGGTATAGCACTCGATACGATAGTCGAAGTTGAACAGATCCTTGGCTCGCTTGCGATCCCATACCAGCGGATCGAACGGCGACAAGACGGTAGTATGGGTTGCCTTGAGATGACCCTCCTTGGCTTGCACCAGCTCATCGGCCAGCGAGGCATGCACAAAAGCGCCGTGCTGCCATCCCTCCACCCGCACCGGCAGCAGCTCCCCCTCGTCCGCCAGCTGATGCAGCAAGGCATCATACTTGCCGCGCCGCAGCCGGTAGTAGTCCGCCACCCAGCCAGTTTTGACCAGCCCCAGACCCCGGCAGCTGGCGCGCACCATATCCCGCTGCGCCTGCTCGACGCTTGGCAGATCCCGCTGATCGCACCACTCGGGGAGCACCCGTTCGGCCAGGTCATAGACTCGCTGAAAGTTGCGCCGCTCACGCACCATCAGCTGACCGGTGGTAAACAACACCTCCAGATGGCGCTTCTCCGGTTTCCAGTCCCACCAGCCATTCCCCTTGTCGGTTGTGCGTTCAAAGTCAGCCGCCCGCACCGGGCCATGGTGGCGAATGCGCTCGATAAGCTGGCCGATCTCCTGCTGATGGGTGGCGAGCCAGTTGGCCGAAAACTTCCAGCCCATGGCGGCAGGATCAAGCATCCTGTGGCGCAACAGCCGGTAATCCTCGCGGGGCACAAAGCAGGCCTCGTGGGCCCAATATTCGAAGATCTCGCCGTCGGCCAGCAGCTGCTCCAGCCAACACGGTTCGTACTGGCCAAGCCGGCTAAAGAGCACCAGATAGGGGCTGCGCGCCACCACCGAGATGGTATCGATCTGCAGCAGCGCCATGCGGCGAATGGTCGCCAGCAAATCGGCCGGGGTCGCTTTGCTGCGACGGGGGGCAAGCAGCCCCTGCGCCGCCAGTTGCAGATGACGGGCATCTTGCAGTGACAAATGGGTAATCGACATCAACAACCGCTCCCTGGTATCTGACCATCGCGCGCCCGGTGGATGGCCAACAAAACCGGGGGAGACACCACGCTGGCATACCTCCCCACCCTTTTTTGCCTGCGCCGCTATGAGTGGGACGGAGGCAAGACCAGCTGATTGACCACCAGCATGATCTCTTGATAAGTGGCCTCTACCGCCTCGGGGGTTGGCTCCAGAATAAGGTCATCGGCATAGCCGTTGATAAGCGAGGTGATCTGGCGCGCCAGTCGCCGGGCATCGCCCGCTACAAACTCGCCGCTGTCGATCCCCTTTTGCAGGATCTGCTCCAGCACCTCACGCCACGCCTGAAGGGTCTTGCGGTAACTCTCGGCAAATACCGGGTCGCGCAGTGACTCGTTCCAAGCATCGAGGTAGATGGCCCAGGAGGCATCCTGACTGGTCGGCAGGTTGTCCCGCACGAACAGTGGCAACGCTTCGCGGGCAGGCAGCGGCAACAGCCACTCCCGCTGCTCGGCGATCTCCTGACTGGTGAAGCGCTCCACGGCGCAGAGGCAGAGCTCCTTCCAATCCTTGAAGTAGTGGTAGACGTGGCTGCGCGCCAGACCGGTGCGCTCGGCAATATTACGGGTGGACGATGCCGCCATCCCCTTCTCTCGAAACAGGGCCAGTACGGCCTCGATGATCATCTCTTTGCGCTGTTCTGCTGATGGGCGTGCCATCTGACCTCCTGGGATATCCATCGATCTGCTTGACTTTGAGCAGTCGCTCAAACAGGCTTTGAGCACTCGCTCAAAATTAGCGTTTCCGACATCTTAGGAGATAACCCATGACAACACCAACCACTTCGGCAGCCAGTTGCGACGAGCAGGCCACGCCGTTGCCACACTCGGCCGGTCGTTCGCTGGGGGCGATTGCACGGGCCAATCCCCTCAAGCTGGCGGGCACCTTCTCGCTGGTGGCCCTCGAAAACATCCTGCTGGTGGTCTATCCCCTGTTCGCCGGCTTTGCCATCGACGCCATCGTCAAGGGACAGTGGTGGCAAGCCTCGAGCTATGCCCTCATCGTGCTGCTGTTCTGGCTGATCGGCGCCCTGCGCCGGGCGGTCGATACCCGCACCTTTACCCATATCTATGCGGCACTGGCGGTGCCGGTGATCCTGACCCAGCGACAGCAGCAGGAGGGGCAATCCACCATAGTGGCGCGGGTTACCCTGGCGCGGGAGTTTGTCGACTTCTTCGAGAAACATATCCCGATCCTGGCCACCAGCCTGATCTCCATCGTCGGGGCGGCCGTGATGCTGATGGTGATCGAGTTCTGGGTCGGCATCGCCTGCATGGGGGTATTGCTGCTGTTCGGCCTGCTGCTGCCCGGCTTTTCGCGCAAGAACCAGCTGCTGCACGAGCGGCTCAACGATCGGCTGGAGCACGAGGTCAAGCTGGTCACCCATGCCCAGTCAGCCAGCCTCTCCCGCCACTACCGCGCGCTGGCCTGGCTGCGGATCCGGATTTCGGATCGGGAGGCACTCGCCTTTCTGGCGGTCGGCATCAGCGCCTCCCTGCTGTTCCTGCTGGCCATCACCATGCTGATGGCCCAACCCCAGGTCTCCGCAGGCCATGTCTATGCTGTGATGACCTACCTCTGGAACTTTGTCACCAGCCTGGATGAGGGGCCCGGTCTTGCCGATCAGCTGGCCCGGCTGAGAGACATAGGTCGCCGGGTCAACACCGCCCAACCCGATGAAATGATTTGATATTTTGTATCTGTAACCGGAGTAGAAGATGAATCCGACCACCCTTTGCCAACGAGCGTTGACCATGTGCATCAGCTGTTTCTTCCTCGCCGCCTGCGGCCCCAAGATGAGCGACTTTGAGCCCAACACCAGCTACTGGTTCAAGGAGAAACCGGCAGAGGAGAGCGCCCCGCTGGCGCAAAACATGAAGGTGGATATCGCCATCATAGGTGGCGGCTACAGCGGACTCTCCAGCGCCTGGCATCTGGCCAAGGCCAACCCGTCGCTCAAGCTCGCCATCTTCGAAGCCAGACAGGTGGGCAGTGGTGCCTCGGGCCGCAACGGCGGCATGGTGTTGCCGGGCTCCGAGGTGATGGACCTCTACGAAGAGGGGGAAGCGAGCAAGCGCCACTACGATCTCACCGTCGCCAGCATGCGCAAGCTGCAGGCGCTGGTCGCCTCAACCGGCGTCGAGGCCGACCTCAAGCTCGATGGCTATGTGGAGGCGATCCTCGATGAGGAGGATATCGCCGAGTACCGCGACTATGTGAAAACCGCCAATCGCCTCGGCATCCAGCTCCAGTACTGGAACGCCGATACCACAGAGGAAAAACTCGGCACCGATCGCTACGTGGGGGCGGTCTACGACCCCAATGGCGGTCAGGTACACGCCATGAAACTGGTCAATGCCCTGCGCAAGGCGGTGGAGCAGGCGGGCGTCACCATCTACGAGCAGAGCCCGGTAATGGGGATCAAGGAGGGCAAGCAGATCGAGCTCAATGTAGCCGACAAGTACAAGGTGACCGCCGACAGCATAATGCTGGCGACCAACGGCTATACCTCAAAACTTGGCTACTTCAGCGGGCGAGTATTTCCGGTGCACGCCCAGAGCGCCGTCACCGAGCCGCTTACCAAAAAACAGCTGGCCGCCATCCAGTGGCAGAGCCGGGTGCCCTACTACGACACCCGCAACATCCTGTTCCATCTGGTGTTGACCCCGGATAACCGGATCGTCATCGGTGGCGGCAATGCCGAGTACGTCTTCAACGACGGCCTCAACTACAAGGGCGATCTCAACCGGGTCAGCGAAATGATGATGACCGAGCTGGTGACCCTCTATCCGGCCCTCAAGGGGATCAAATTTGAGCAGGTGTGGGACGGGGTTCTTGGCATGACCGGCGACAGCACCGAAGCGGTGGGGGTAATGGGGGATCACAAGAACATCTACTACGCCCTCGGCTACAACGGCCACGGCATCAACCTCTCCTTCCTGTTTGGCGACATCGTGGCCAGCCTCTACCAGGGCAAGGATCACCCCTGGTTCAACCACGCGGAGCAGAGTCTGCCGATGTGGCTGCCGCCAGAGCCGTTCAAGTCAATCGGCGTCAAATCTGCCCTGATGTACTACCAGTGGCAGGACAAGGGCTACAAGGAGTAGCGCCGGGCGAACCCGACGAGTAACAGATGAAGGCACGCCTCAGGGCGTGCCTTTCTGCAATACCGCCACATCGGCATGGGGGAAGCTGAGTTCGGCCTGCCAGCTGGCGGCCAACACCTGAAACGATGCCTCGGCAAAGAAGACGATGTGGGTCGGGTCGTGGCGATAGCGCCAGTTTTTAAACCGCTCGTCACTGAGCACCCGCTGGGTCTGCAACACCAGCAGGCCACCGGGCTTGAGGCAATCCCACAACTGCGCCAGCACCGTGCGCGGCTCGGCGATATGCTCGATCACCTCGGTACTGGTGATGAAGTCGTACTGGCGCGCCAACAATTCGGGAACATCGGCGTAGAACTTGTCATACCCCGCCATCTGGTAACCCGCCTCGCGCCCCATCGCCACCAGCGCCGGCCCCGGGCCACAGCCAAAATCGAGGCCGCAGGCAGGAGTTGGCACCCGACTCAGCACCTCGCCAAAGGCCCGCATCAGAAAGCTGCGATAACGGGGATCATCCACCCGATTGTCGTGACCGTCATAGACCGCCTTCTCCGCCGCCTCATCCAGATGATCGGCCTCATCCAGCCAGACCAGCTCGCACGCGAGGCAGCGATGATAGCTCTTGCCCGCCACCGGCAGGGGATAACTGCGATGGCTGGCACACAGGGGGCAGCTGACGGTGGATGACATGGCGGTTCCTCTTGGGGGCTTCCTGTTGGATAACAGCGGCGCAGATTGCCTGCCCGCAGCCTCGCTGACAACTTTTTTTGCTCCTTAAGGGTTTCTTAAGTTTGCCCTTTTACTCTCAAACCATCGCAAGAGAAGGAGTCACCCATGACCATCGAGATCCAGGCCCCCTACCGATTGCTGCTAGCCAAGTCCCCGCAGCAGGTCATGGCGCTGCAAACCTATATCCAGGCCGCCTACACCCTCGAGTTCAACGCCCGCATCCCCCATTTTCTTCCCTGTCTGCTGGGGCTCTATCGGGCGGACGGGACGCTGGTCGGTGCCTGTGGTCTCAATCATGCCAGTGAGGGGCCTCTCTATCTGGAACAGTATCTGGAGCAGCCCATCGAGGCCGCCATCAATACCCGCCTCGGGGTCTATCCGGCACGCAACCGCATTATCGAAGTGGGCAATCTGGCCTGCAGCGAACCGGGCAATGCCCGCCTGATGTTCGCGGCTCTGTGTCGTCTGCTGTGTGAAAACGCCCTCGACTACGTGGTCTTTACCGGCACGGCCAAGCTGCGCAACAGCTTTGCCCGGCTGCAACTCAATCCGGTGGAGCTGGCCCCCGCACAGGCCCATCAGGTGGGGGCCGACGCCGATGCCTGGGGTGAGTACTACCGCTGCCAACCCAAGGTGATGGTGGGCGACATCAATCAGGGGCGCGAGGTGCTGGCCCAGAGCAGCCTGCTGCTCAATCTGCTGGCCCCCATGCCGACCCTGTTTGAGGATGCCGGCAAGAGCAGTGATAACCAGCCCCATCAAAAAAGGTGCGCCCAATGAGCCTGTTCGACGCCATCGCCAAGCATGCCCACAAGGATCCGCAATCTCCTGCGTTGCTGAGCAGCCAGCAGCGCCTCGATTACCAGACCCTGTGGCAACAGATCCAGCGTCTGGCCAGCCAGCTGCAACAGCTCGACATCAGCCGTCTGGCGCTGCAACTGGACAACGGCCTGCCCTGGGCGCTGCTGGATCTCGCCTGCACCCGCGCCGGTATCGTGGTGATCCCGGTGCCACACTTCTTCAGTCAAGCCCAGCAGGCCTGGTTGCTGGAGAGCAGCGGTGCCGATGCGCTGGTGGGCCCACATCATCAGGGGTGGCATGCCGCCGAGCCGCTCTCGCTGATCACCGGCCCTGATGTTGCACAAACAGTGCCGCTCTGGCGCCATACCCCGGCCAATCGACCGGCGCTGCCCAAGGGCACCGCCAAGATCACCTACACCTCCGGCACCACGGGCCAGCCCAAAGGGGTCTGCCTCTCGCTGGCCAGCATGATGGCGGTGAGCCATGCGCTGGCCGAGCGGGTCGCGCCAGCCAAGGTGGAAAAACACCTGACCCTGCTGCCACTGGCGACCCTGCTTGAGAACATCACCGGCCTCTATGTGCCGCTGCTGACCGGTGCCTGCAGCCGCATTCCGTCCCTCGGTGAGCTCGGTTTCACCGGCTCCAGCTCGCTCACCCCTGCCATGCTGGGAGAAGCCCTGCTGCGCTGGTCGAGCCATAGTCTGGTGTTGGTGCCCGAACTGCTGCGCCTGCTGCTGGCGCTCTGCACCAGCACCCCAGTGCTGGCCCAGCAGCTTAAGAGCCTGCGCTTTATTGCCGTCGGTGGCGGCAAGGTGGTCCCCGACCTGATCAAACACGCCCGCCAGCTCGGCCTACCGGTCTATGAGGGATATGGCCTCTCGGAGTGCGGCTCCGTTGTGGCGCTCAACAGCCTGGATGCTGACAAGCCCGGCAGCGTCGGCCGCCCCCTGCCCCACTGTCAGGTCACCATCGCCAGCGACGGCGAAATTATGGTGAGCGGCAGTACCATGCTGGGCTATCTCGGCAGCAACGAACCGACTCCCGAACAGATTGCCACTGGCGAACCTTCTGCCATGCAGATCGCCACAGGCGATCTGGGTCATCTGGATGATGAGGGCTACCTCCATATCACCGGGCGCAAGAAGAATGTCCAGATCACCGCCTTTGGCCGCAACTTCTCGCCAGAGTGGGTGGAAGCCGAAGCCCAGCTCTGCCCCGCCATCGCCCGCATCGTGGTATTTGGCGATGGTCAGCCCGCCAACGTGGCGCTGATCCAGCCCCTACCGGGCAAAGAGGCGGATCTGCCACGCCAGATCGCCGGTCTGAACCAGCGGCTGCCCGATTATGCCCGCCTGCACCACTGGTTGCCGGTGGCGCTGGATCAGCATCCCGGCCTGCTGACCGCCAACGGGCGCCCCCGTCGCAACGAGATTTACCAACACTTTTCCCGGCAAATCAGCCAATGCCTTACAGGAGAATCGTCATGAGCTTCTACCAGACTCTGCAACAAGCCACTGCCAGTGAGCGTGAGCATCTGTTCAACGCCCCCATTATCGAAGCCTGCCGCCGTGGCGATATCAGCCGTGACACCTATCTCGCCTTTCTGGCGCAGGCTTACTACCACGTGCGCCACACAGTTCCGCTCTTGATGGCAACCGGCGGCAAGCTGGGTCAGGAGTACGAGTGGGTGCGCGGGGCCATTGCCGAATACATCGACGAGGAGTATGGCCATCAGGAGTGGATCCTCAACGATATCCGCGCCTGTGGCGGCGATGCCGAGGCAGTGCGCCACGGCCAGCCCGGGCTGCCCATCGAGCTGATGGTTGCCTTTCTCTACGACCAGATCCAGCGCGGCAACCCCATGGGCTTCTTCGGCATGGTACAGGTGCTGGAAGGCACCAGCGTGGCCATCGCCCTCACCGTCGCCGACCAGCTGAAAAAGGGTCTCGGCCTGCCACCCCAGGCGATGAGCTACCTGAGTTCCCACGGCGCCCTGGATCAGGAGCACCTCAAGTTCTTTGAATCCTTGATGGATCGGGTCGAGAGTCCGGCGGATCAGGCCGCCATCATCCACGGGGCCAAGGTGGTCTACCGCCTCTATGGCGAGATGCTCTACAACCTCACCGCCACACCGTAAGTCGGCAGCGGATCAGCAGACAGCAAAAAGGGAACCCACACAATGAACCTTGAAGGGAAACTCGTGCTGCTCACCGGCGCCAGCGGTGGCATAGGTGAAGAGCTGGCGCAGGAGCTGGCCGCCCAAGGGGCCCACCTGCTGCTGCACGGACGTCGCGGCCCGGCACTGGAGCGGCTGTGCAAGTCACTGCCTCATCCCGAGCGCCATCAGGTGGTGCTCGTCGACCTCGGCTCTGCGCAGGAGCGCACCAAGCTGTTGCAACACCCGGCGCTGGAGGACGGGATCGACATCCTGATCAACAACGCCGGCTGCAACCAGTTTGCCTGGCTGGAAGATCAGAGCTTCGAGCAGGTGGAGCGCCAACTGCTGCTCAATATCGAGGCGCCCATCCAGCTCACCCGTGCCCTGCTGCCAACCATGCGCAAGCCGGGGATCATCATGAACATGGGCTCGAGCCTGGGCAGCATCGGCTACCCCGGTTACAGCGTCTACTGCGCCAGCAAATTTGCCCTGCGCGGCTTTAGCGAAGCGCTGGGACGGGAGCTGGAGGGGAGCGGCATCAAGGTGCTGCACTTTGCCCCCCGCGCCACCCGCACCAAACTCAATTCCGAAGCGGCCTACGAGATGAATGCAGCGCTCGGCACCCAGACCGACAGCCCGCAGGAGGTGGCCGAAGAGGCGGTCATCGCCCTGTGCAACGAAACCCGCCGCAGCTGGCTCGGCTGGCCGGAAAAACTGTTCGTGCGGCTCAATGCCCTGCTGCCCGGCATCGTCGACAAGGCGCTGTCCAGACAGCTGCCGATCATCAAACGTTATGCCCGTCATCTTCAGCCAGGGACGGCTGATGCCGGCGCAAACAGTGCGCCACAACCAGACTTGTCCCGCCCGATCCCGACCAAGAAGGAGCATTAATATGAATTTTTTCCGTCAATCCGTGACCTCTTGTGCCATCGCCATCCTGCTGGGGTCATCCTCGGTCATGGCCGCGGGTGATGCCCTCATCCCCATCCAGCAACAGTGGGCCGTCTGCCAGTATCAACAGACCGGCAAGGCGAAAGAGAGCTGCCTCGAAACCCTGAGCACCCAGGCCGAAGCGGCCAGCGCCAAGGAGCCCTTTCGCGCCGATCTGCTGATCTGGTCTGCCATCGTCAAGAGCACCTGGGCGGGGGCCAAAGGGGGGCTGGGGGCACTGAGTCTGGTGAAAGAGGCCAAGGCCAAGCTGGAGCTGGCGCTCAAGCAGGATCCCAAGGCACTGGACGGCTCTGCCTACACCAGTCTGGGCTCCCTCTACTATCAGGTGCCCGGCTGGCCGGTCGGCTTTGGCGATGACGAAAAGGCAGAGCAGCTGCTCAAGCAGGCGCTGGCCATCAATCCGGATGGCATCGACCCCAACTTCTTCTATGGCGACTTCCTACTGGATCAGGGTCGCAAGGCCGAGGCCAAAACCTATCTCGACAAGGCGCTGGCCGCCCCGGCCCGCCCGGGTCGCGAAGTGGCCGACGAAGGGCGCAGAATGGAGATCCGCGATCGGCTGGCCAAGCTATAAAACCCTGATGGATCAAAGAACTATTTAAACTCTGCCCACCAGCTTGCATACTGGTGGGCAGGGTTGTTTATGCCACGGCACGCCCTGGCGCTGAGCCAGATCGCGACACCCAACAAACAGGGAGAAAAGAATGCGGATCCTGCTGGTAGAAGATGATGTGATGCTGGGGGATGGTATGCAGGATGCACTGCGCCATAGCGGCTATACGGTGGACTGGCTGCAACAGGGGTTGCCCGCTCTGGCAGCCCTCAAGAGCGACGAGTTCGCCGCCCTGATCCTCGATCTCAATCTGCCCGACATCGATGGCCTCAGCCTGCTGCGCAAGTTGCGACGTGAAGGACACCAGCTGCCTGTGCTGATCCTCACCGCCCGCGATGCGCTGGACGATCGGGTGGTCGGCCTCGATGCCGGCTCCGACGACTACATGGTCAAGCCCTTCGCCCTGCAGGAGCTCAACGCCCGCCTGCGCGCCCTGGTTCGCCGCAGCAAGGGGCAGGCTCAGGCGGTACTGGAGTATGGCGACATCCTCATCTATCCCGAATCCCAGCAGGTCACCTATCAGGGGGAGGCGGTCAAACTCACCCCCCATGAATACAAGTTGCTGCAGGAGCTGATCAGCCAGAGCGGCCGGGTGTTGAGCAAGGATCAGCTGCAACAGAGCCTCTACGGCTGGGATGAAGGGGCCGAGAGCAACGCGGTAGAGGTGCATATCCACCATCTGCGCAAGAAGTTCTACAGCGACCTCATCCGCAATATTCGCGGGGTCGGCTACATCATTCCCCAGCTCGAACAGCCAAGCCGGACACCTGCACGATGAAACGTCCCCGCTCCATTCGCCGCTTTCTGCTCACCGGTATCCTGACGCTGGTGAGTCTGAGCCTCACCATCAGCGCCTTTATCGGCTACATGGAGGCGAGCCACGAAATGGAGGAGCTGTTTGATGCCCGCCTCGCCCAGTCGGCCCGCATCACCAATCAGCTGCTGGTTCGCTACATGGCCCAGCAGGGGCAACTGCCCGCCAACGGCACCGTCTATCAGGAGTGGGAGGCGCAAAACCCCGATGAGTGGCAAAAAGATCCCGGCCTCAACCTGACCGGCGAGGATCGGGAGCTCACCCCCTACGGCCACGAGTTCGAACGCAATCTCTACTTCCAGCTGCTCGATGAAAAGGGCGGCTTGCTGCTGCGCGCCCCCAGCGCTCCTGATCAGCCGCTGGTCACCCTGGCTATCGGTTTCGACACGGTCGAAAAAGATAATCACCAGTGGCGCACCTTCACTCTCTACAACCAGCAGGAGCAGACCTGGCTGGTGGTGGCCGAGCGGGACGACGAGCGCAGCGAACTGGCCAGCAAGATGGCCACCCTCACAATGCTGCCGCTACTGATCACCCTGCCCTTCCTGCTGGCCCTGCTCTGGTGGCTCATCACCCGCGGGCTGGCCCCCCTGCGCCAGCTGGCCCAGGCCATCAGCGAACGTCACCCCGCCAACCTGAGCCCGCTCAGCCTCAAGATAAGCGCTCAGGAGCTGACCCCCCTCACCAACGAGATCAACCGGCTGATGCAGGCGCTGGCGGAGACCATAGAGCGGGAGAAGCAGTTCACCAACGAGGCGGCCCACGAGCTGCGCACCCCGCTGGCGGTGCTGCGGATCCACAGTGAAAATGCCCTGGCTGCCGATGATGACACCAGCCGCCAACAGTCCTTGCACAAGATGCTGCAGGCCCTCGACCGCAGCGATCGGCTGATCCGCCAACTGCTGACCCAGGCCCGTATCGACAACCAGCAGGGGCTGGTATTGACCGAACTGGAGGTGGGCCACCTGCTGCAAGGCACCCTGGCGACCCTAGCTCCCATTGCCCTCAAGAAGGATCAGCAGCTGTCGCTGGAGTGTGAATTGCCGCAGCTGGTGATGGGGCAGGCCACCCTGCTCGAACTGCTGTTCAGTAATCTCATCGACAATGCGCTGCGCTACACCCAGCCGGAGGGCGAGATCAGGGTGCGGGTTCAGCGAGAGGGCAACCGGGTGAGGGTGGATGTGAGTGACAACGGCCCCGGCATTCCCGCCAGCGCCTTGCCCCGGCTGTATGAACGCTTCTTTCGGGTCAATCCCCAGCAGGGGGATGGAGTGGGTCTCGGCATGGCCATCGTCTCGCGCATCGCCCAGTTGCACGGCGCCGATCTCGATGTCCACAACCGGCCGGAAGCGGGGCTGGAGGTGAGCGTCTGGCTACCGACCCACACCCACTCCCAGCCCTGATCCGAAAATGACAACGCCTCCAGCAGGAGGCGTTGTTCATTGATAGTATGCACGCTGGCGCTACACGACTTGTCGCCGCACCCTCACCGGCTAATCAGGCAAGCAGCGCATCCAGCCCCGCCGTCACCTCTTCCATACGATGCCCGCCAGAGTGCTCAATCACATATCGCTTGCCCACCTGGGAAGAGGCATCGAGCCCGAACACTCCGTGCTCCACCTTCTGGCTCAGCGGATCTCCGCTGGTGTTGACGTGGGTGACATTGGCATCGTCCAGCTTGTGAGCGAGGCGATCCCGCAACCCGACATGCAGCCCCATGCTGTTGAAAGCCGTGACCTTGAGCCCGTGCTTGATGCCTGCATACTGCGCCAGACCGCCCCCCAGCGAGTGGCCCAGCACCTCGACCTTGCCACCATACTGCTGGGCAAAGGCCTTGACCAGCCGGTCGGCATCTTGAAACGCGCTGTCCTTGATGCCAAGGGCCGCACCGGCGTCGCTCTTCAGGGTGCCGGGACGTTTGGCGGGCTGAGTGCCCACGAACGAGAGCACCATGGTATCGCCACGCTTGTAAACGGCGACCTTGAGCGCAGACCAGGCATCACCTGTCAGGATAAAGGGGTCATTCTCGTTCTTGCCCGGAGTGACATGAAGTGTCAGGGCACTCCCGGTGCCACCGGAACCATCTTCACGGCGGGCCAATATCGAAGGGGGAATATCTGCCATCGTGGCGTGACTGTAGCCTGCCGGCATCTCCCGATAGCTGCTGGAGCAGCTGACCCGCGCCAGCTGGGCCGCATCCATCACCGCTCTCGCTCCCTCGGCAGTCAGCGGTTCCTGCTGCGCCTTCGCCACGAAGGCCGGTTTGATGATCCCCTTGGCGGCACTCAAGGCCTGCTGTGAGCCTTGTTGCAACCGCTCTGACATACCGAGCGGCAGATGGGAGGCCCCCTTCATCACGCTACCCGCTAACCCCAGAGAGGCGGAGGCCACCAGACGCGCCGCTGACTCGCCAAGGTTTTTCACCCCGGCCACCCCGGCCGTCACCGCACCGCTGGCCACGCTGCTGACACCACCGGTGATATTGGCCAGCCCTTTGATGATGGCGCCCGTCCAGTAACGGGCCTTGCCCTTGGCACTCTGGGCATGGGAATCATGGCCGCCCTGGATGGCGATGCCAATCTTGCGAGCCGGGGCACTGAGGGTCAACCACTTGAGCGAGGTATTCAAGACCTTGCCCGGCTGAACCCGGGAGCCGAAGCCGAGGCTGGTATAGTGAGAGGCCAGATTGTGATGAACCGAGTGCTGGCGAGATGAGGATTGCACCTCGCCATGCTCATGAGAGGCCACAGCGGTAGTGCGCTGGGGTTGTCCAATGCTTTGAATAGACATCTTCTGCTCCTGATTAATACCAATGACGATCCATCAACACGGGATCATGACGCCAGATAACGGGGAGAGAATGGCTGGTGTCTCCTGCCGGGCGCTCAACGCCTGCAACTGCGTCTGCAAGGTGACGCCGAGATCAAGAAATTCACCCAGGGTTTGCATAAACAGGGTTTTATCGAGCATCTCGATGAGAGAGGAAAAGGTCAGCACCAGATGATTGCTACGACTGTCCAGACTGATCTGGCTTCCCCCCGTGGCCAAACCAAACATGTTCAGCTCAAGGGCCGAGCGGGTCAGCTGCAACTGACTGGCCGCATCGTCAGGCAGACGCAGCAAGGGGATATAGAGGTAGCATGCCTGCAGCTCATCGTTATCGGGCACTTCGACCAGGCACTCGCCATCCAGACCGAATGGCACACGACAGTGGCCATCGCTGCCCAGACTCAAGGCTACGCCCTGCTGTTCGCCCGCGAGCAATAGCCATTCAGATACGATTTGTTGATAGGGTTTCACTATGATGCACTCCACGCTCAAGCCCTTGCTGGCGAACGAGCTCGCACGCTTCAGGGTATGGTGGAGATGCTACCTCTGGCAGAGGGGCGGGGATTTAGCTGTGAAACGGCGTTTTTTAGATTCACGCCGAAATTGCCCCTAACGGCAGGCGGGCTGTACGGTAAAGGTTCGACTGGAGTCCACCGGGCCCAGCTCCGCCAGCAGGCGGCGGCCCAGCAGCACCGGATAGATCATCTTGCTGCGATCCCGCAGGGTGAACCACTCCTCATACACCTTGTCCCCCAGACAGATGGACATGGTCACCGTTGGTCTCTGCTCCATGCCGCCCGCTCCGCGCACAGTCACGCTGCGATCGACCCGCCGCTCGAACTGTTGTTTGACCAGTTTGCCGCTGTCGGCATCGGTCACCACCAGCATGAAGCGCACCCAGGGTTTGCCATCCCGTTTGAATCTGGTGATAGAGCGTGCATCAAGGGAAGAGGTGAGCGCCCCGGTGTCGAGTTTCATCTTCACCGCCACGCCGGTAGGCAAAATAAGTCCCTTCTCGATCCAGCCATAGCTGGTCGGTGTTGCCGCCAGTGCGCTGCCACACAGTGTCAGCATCAGGGTGATCCCCACCATCATCTTGCCCATTTTACTGCCCTGCCTTGTCAATCCTGCGCCCAGATCTACCACAGTCCCATTGTGGGTCAATCCGATTTATTTCAGCTACTTGGATAATATCTGGCGGGTCAGAAGATAGACGACAAGGAGTGGCCGAACGGCGGCCCAAGCGGGCGGGAATATCGAAGGAGAGCAAGGCAGCGAACGGTGCTGGATGAAACTGGTGGTGAACCTCAGGTTGTGACGCCAAAGGCTACCACAACAATGAGTGAATTATCAGTCTTGTTCTGGAGGGATTTTTGCCTACACTGTTGTAAACCGGAGGCCCTGAAAACCACCGGTTTTTTTGCTCCTGCCGAAAATTTGCCACTGCAAAAGTGACTTTCAACAAGGCTCAATAAGGAATTTGTAATGCGTATCGAAGAAGACTTGAAGCTCGGTTTCAAGGATGTCCTGTTCCGCCCCAAGCGCTCTACTCTCAAGAGCCGTTCCCAAGTCAGCCTGACCCGTCAGTTCACCTTCAAGCACACCCAGACTCAATGGCAAGGCGTTCCCGTTATCGCCGCCAACATGGATACCGTCGGCAGCTTCGCCATGGCCAGAACCCTGGCCGGCTTCGAGATGATGACCGCGGTACACAAGCACTACAACCTTGAGCAGTGGCAAACCTTCGTCAACGAAACCGATCCGGCCTTGCTGGGCCATGTGATGGTATCGACCGGCACCTCGCCGGATGACTTCGCCAAGACCCGCCAAATCCTCGCCATGTCCGAAGCGCTGCGTTTCATCTGTGTCGATGTGGCCAACGGCTACTCAGAGCACTTCGTCGAGTTCGTGCGCAAAATTCGTGAAGCCTGCCCCAACCACGTCATTCTGGCGGGCAACGTGGTGACCGGCGAGATGGTCGAAGAGCTGATCCTCTCCGGCGCCGACATCGTCAAGGTCGGCATCGGCCCGGGCTCGGTCTGCACCACTCGCGTCAAGACCGGCGTCGGCTACCCGCAACTCTCCGCCATCATCGAGTGTGCCGACGCGGCCCACGGCCTCGGCGGCCAGATCGTTGGTGACGGCGGCTGCACCTGCCCGGGCGACGTCGCCAAAGCCTTCGGCGGCGGTGCCGACTTCGTGATGCTGGGCGGCATGCTGGCAGCCCACGAAGAGTGCGGTGGCGAGATCGTCGATGTAGACGGCGAACCCTTCATGAAGTTCTACGGCATGAGCTCCTCCAGCGCCATGGACAAGCACGCCGGCGGCGTCGCCGAATACCGCGCCTCCGAGGGTAAAACCGTGCTGCTGCCATACCGCGGCCCGGTCGAGAACGCAGTGCGCGACATTCTGGGTGGCGTGCGCTCCACCTGCACCTACGTGGGCGCCAGCCAGCTGAAAGAGCTCACCAAACGCACCACCTTTATCCGGGTACGCGAGCAAGAGAACAACGTCTACGGCAAGGAGTAACCTGCCGCAGCGACCGTCACGCGCTGACGGTTAGAAGCCAGTCAACCGGTGTGCTACCCTGCGCACCGGTTTTTTTGCATTTGGAACCCCGAGCCATGACCACTCCCCTGCCCCCGTTTGACTGGGACATCTTCTGCTGCGTCGTCGACAACTTCGGCGACATCGGTGTCACCTGGCGACTTGCCCGCCAGTTAAAGCGGGAGGGGAATATTGCGGCACATGGCAATGAGGTTCAGGTGCGGCTCTGGGTGGACGATCTGGCAAGTTTCGCCCGCATCTGTCCCGGGCTCGACCCGGAGCAGGATGGTCAGTGGGTCGATGGCATCTATATCCAGCACTGGCATGAGACCCTGCCGACCGACATGACTCCGGCCAGGGTGGTGATCGAGGCCTTTGCCTGCGAACTGCCCGCCCCCTTCGTTGAACGAATGGCCGAACTGATGGCGAGCCAACCCAAGCCCCCCTGCTGGATCAATCTGGAGTACCTCTCGGCCGAGAGCTGGGTCGAGGATTGCCACGGCCTTGCCTCGCCACAGCGAGTTGGCAACCAGAGCCTCAACAAATACTTCTTCTTCCCGGGCTTTACCGCTAAAACCGGCGGCCTTTTGTGCGAGCACGACCTCATCACCGAACGGGAGCAGTGGCAGCAAGATGATGCGGGGCTGGCAGCCTACTGGGCCAGCCTCGGTTTGCCGCCCAAACAAGAGAACGAGCTGCGGGTCAGCCTCTTTACCTACGAGAGCGATGCGCTGCAAAGCCTGGTCGAGAGCTGGTGCCAGAGCACCACGCCCGTCACCCTGCTGTTGCCGCTGGGGCGCTCTCTCAACAATGTGCTCACCGGCGCCGGTCTGGCAGATGCCATCCCTGCGGCCAAAGCGGGGGAGCAGCTCCACTCGGGCAACCTCACCATCAAGCTGCTACCGATGACCGATCAGGCCGGTTACGATCGACTGCTGTGGAGCTGCGATCTCAATCTGGTACGCGGGGAGGACTCCTTCGTGCGGGCCCAGTGGGCAGCTCGTCCTTTCCTCTGGCATATCTACCAACAGGAGGAGGAGGCCCATCTGGTCAAGCTGGAGCAGTTCCTCGACCACTATCTTGCTGATCTGCCTGCCGATTACGCCCAATGGCTGCGCCGCTTCAATCTGGCTCTCAACCGTGGTGAAGATTGCCGCTCACTCTGGGCCCAATGGCCGCAATACAGCGCGATTTGGCAGCAACATGGGCGACTCTGGTCACAGAAGCTGCTCCGGGATGGGGATCTCGTCACGAGGTTGGTGAAATTTCTGGAAAGCCGTATATAATCTGGCAGTTTTTATCCGTCCGTTTCACGAACAGGAATTTTTTACATGAAAACCGCTCAGGAAATCCGCGCTGGTAACGTAGTCATGATCGGCACCGAGCCGATGGTGGTCCAGAAGGCTGAATTCAACAAATCCGGCCGTAACTCCGCCGTGGTCAAAATGAAGCTGAAAGGCCTGCTGAACGGCAGCGCCACCGAGACTGTCTTCAAGGCCGACGACAAGCTGGACGTTGTTCAGCTGGAGCGTAAAGAGTGCACCTACTCCTACTTCTCCGACCCCCTGTATGTCTTTATGGACACCGAGTACAACCAGTACGACGTAGAGAAAGACAACCTGGGTGACGTGCTGAACTACCTGGTAGACGGCATGGAAGATCTGTGTGAAGTGACTTTCTACAACGAGAAAGCCATCTCCGTAGAACTGCCGACCACCATCGTGCGCGAAGTTGAGTACACCGAGCCGGCTGCCCGTGGCGACACCTCCGGTAAAGTGACCAAGCCTGCCCGTCTGAAAGGCACTACCTACGAGCTGGCTGTTGCCGCCTTCGTAGAGATCGGTGACAAGATCGAAATCGATACCCGCACCGGTGAATTCAAGCGTCGCGTCAACTAATTGACCACGTTGAATTGATTGCAAAAAAGCGAGCCTCCGGCTCGCTTTTTTATTGCCTGTTTGCAGCTATAACACCGACCTCCTTCAGAAAATCCCACCGCCGCCGCTAACCCAGATAACCGGGGGAGCACACTATGGCCAGATTATCCTTATCACTGCTGTTAATGACCATGCTGGCTGGCCATATCGCGCAGGCGAGCGACGTTGCACCGCCCATCGCAGAGCCACTCCCCCTCGATCACTGGCAAGCAAGCGACTGGAAAGGGCAACCCGAAGCTACCCAGATCGACAAGCAGACGGTGCTGTTTGCCAAGCATGACAGCGACAACTATGTGGGTCTCGCCATCCTGCTGCCCGACTGGCAGCGCAGCGGTCAGCTCTGGCAACTGACCCGTGCCCTCAGCCAGCTGGGCTTTGATACCCTGCTGCTGCTCCCCTCTCCCCAGCAAACCGAGCTAGACCCCGCTGCCGAGAAAAAAGCCAAGGAGAGTGACGCCTTTCGCAAACAACTGGCCGAGCGGATCAGCAAGCTGGCCGATGCCAAGCTGCAGGAGGGGGGCTTCAAGCTGATCCTGGCGCAAGGCACCGGCGCCGCCTGGACAGCCAACCTCATCGCCAGCGAACAGCTGCCCGCCCCCGATGCGCTGGTGCTGCTCGATGGCTTCTTCCCCGACCAGCAGAGCAACCAGATCCTTGCAAAAGAGATAGCGCAGGGCACCATCCCTACTCTGGACCTCTATCAGGAGGATGGCGGCCGCTGGCCGCTGCTGGCGGCCGAGGCACGCCAGACCGAGAGCCGGCGCAGCCACAAGCTCAACTATCGTCCCTACGCCCTGATGGAACTGGGCGAAACCCCCACCCGCATTCAAGGGTGGCTCAACCATCTGGGCTGGCTCTGACCTCGGGCCACAAAGCGCGCGCAGCATCACATCTGCCGGAGAAAGCCCACCCGCCATGGCGCGGCATACTGGCTCTGATGGCGCCCTTTTTGGCATCATGACGGTTCAAACCCGAATATGGCAGGAAGGTACATGCAGCAGATTGTGTTTCTCGACAGCGATACCCTGGATGCGGGCATCACCCTGCATCATCCCGACTTTCCCCACCACTGGCAGAGTTATCCCAGCACGGCACCGGAACAGGTGGTAGAACGGCTGAAAGATGCCAGCATCGCCATCATCAACAAGGTACGCATCGGCGCCGCCGAACTGGCCCAGCTACCTGAGCTCAAACTCATCGCGCTCGCCGCCACCGGCAGCGACAACGTGGATCTGGAGGCATGCCGCGCCGCCAACGTCGGGGTATGCAACATCCGCAACTACTCGGGCCCCTCGGTGCCGGAACACGCCATGGCACTGATGCTGGCCCTGTCGCGCAACCTCTTCTGCTGGCGCCAGTCGCTGCTGGAGGGGCGCTGGCAACAGAGCGGCCAGTTCTGCTTCTTCGATCACAACATCATGGATCTGCACGGCAAGCAGCTTGGCATCATCGGTAAGGGAACCCTGGGTCAGGCGCTCGGCGAGCGGGCCAAGGGGATGGGGATGACGGTGCGTTACGCCCAGAGCCAGATCGGTGGCAGCCACGACGAAGATCGCCTGCCGCTCGACGAGCTGCTGCAAAGCTCGGATGTGATCAGCCTGCACTGCCCGCTCACCCCCTATACCCGCAACCTGATTGGCGAGCGGGAGCTGGGATTGATGAAACCGGGCGCCCTGCTGATCAACGTCGGCCGCGGCGGTCTGGTGGATGAAGAGGCGCTGCTGCGGGCGCTGGCCAACGGCCGCCTCGGCGGTGCCGGTTTCGATGTGGCGAGCGTCGAACCCCCGCCCCCCGACCATCCCCTGATGAAGGCGCTGCAATACCCCCACTTCATCCTCACCCCGCATGTAGCGTGGGCCAGCGAGGAGTCGATGCAGCGGCTGGCCGACCAGCTGATCGACAACATCAACGCCTTTGCCGCCGGTCGCCGCCAGCACCGGCTGGTCTGATCAAACATGCAAAACGGGGCCCACTGGCCCCGTTGTTTCATCCCCACCACTCACGACAGATGGCGATCAATCGTCGTCATGCCATCTGTGTTTTTTGTGCTTCTTGTGCTTTTTGTGGTGCTTGTGATGGTGGTCATCATCATCGTAATAGCGATCCTGACTCTGGTGGCCATCGCCGGTCTTGGCACCGATGGCCGAGCCACTTGCTCCGCCAACCCCTGCGCCGATCAGCTGGCCAGTATCACCACCGACACTCTTGCCGATAGCAGCACCACCCAGCGCCCCCACCGCGCCGCCAAGGGCCGCTTCATTCTTGTTGCCCTTGTTGGCCGTCGCCGCACCACCAGCTGCGCCGCCAATGGCCGCACCAACCAGCGCACCGGTATCGCCCCCCAGCTCCTTGCCGATCATGGTGCCCGCTACCCCGCCTGCGCCGCCACCGAGAATGGTATTGAGGGTCTCGGAGGCGTGCACGGTCGTACTGCCAGCGAGCAAGGCGCCCAACAGGGCCAGTGCGCGAAGCGCGCGCGAATTCATCTCCATGGGTACTCCTGTCCAATCTGATTTATTTCCTCTGCACTATACAAACCGGCAGGCAGCAAACCAGTGGGTGACTAGCGGCAAGTAGATCTTCACTTGAAACCCGGCAATAGGCGTGACCGGCAAGCCCGAATTCAATCTCTTGAATAACCACAAGAAATTTTTTATTTCACAGGTATGGCGTGTCCCTAGGCAGGGGCGGGAGGCTGTCGCAGCCCCACCCCAACTACTGGCGATCGGACAGCTCCTGTCACCTGCGCAGGGTTGGGTGGCGCAATCTCAGCTGGGCTGGCAGTTCAGCGCGCCTCAACCCCGTTCACTGGGGAGCAACAGGATCGCCTATGTGCGGGGTGTTAACCCTCAGTTGAAAGTGTCACCACTGCATGTAAACGCCCGGAAGATAATCGGGTGGTATAGTCTATAGCTTGAACAACAGGGGATGGCTGGCCACAAAGCTGGCGCCCGGTGACTATCAAGCAAAGGAGATGTTATGAGCAGTCCGTTTATCGAACAGATCAAAGCACGTCGTACCATCTATGCCCTGGGCGACCAGGTGCCCCACACGCCGGAGCAGCTGACGGCCCTGATCCAGGATGCCATCAGACACAGCCCCTCCTCCTTCAACTCCCAGAGCTCCCGCGCCGTCATCCTGTTTGGCGCCCAGCACCACAAGCTATGGGATATCGTCAAAGCCGAGCTGAAAAAGATCGTGCCACCGGAGGCCTACGCCCAGAGTGAGGCCAAGGTGGATGGCAGCTTCCGCGCAGGCTTCGGTACCGTGCTGTTCTTTGAGGACACCGACGTCATCAAGGATCTGCAGCAAAAATTCGCCCTCTATGCCGACAACTTCCCCATCTGGTCGGAACATGCCACCGGCATCGCCCAGTTTGCGGTCTGGACGACGCTGGCGCAGGAGAAGGTCGGAGCCTCCCTGCAGCACTACAACCCCCTCATCGACGAGGCGGTACGCAAGGAGTGGAACCTGCCCGCCAGCTGGCTGCTGCGTGCCCAAATGCCCTTTGGCAGTATCAAGCAACCGGCCGGCGACAAGGCCTTTATCGACGACGCCACCCGTTTCCGCGTCTTCAAATAACCGTTGAGAAAGCAAAACGCCCCCGCATCTCGGGGGCGTTTTTATTGCAACATAGAGTGCGGATGGCTCATAGCGCATATGCAGCCACAACCCCTTATCTCCATCGCTCAGGCGGGCAGAGTCACCAGCAGGGACGTCTCTCCAAGTTCCACCTTCACCTCGCACCAGTCGCGGATCACCGCCACCACCGCCGGATTGAGCGGCGCATCGCCTCCTACCTGCACCACAGTGCAACCTGCACGCAGGGCGCTCTCGATACCGGCCGGGGCATCCTCGAACACCAGACAACGAGCGGGCGAGACACCAAGCCGTTCAGCCCCCAGCAGATAGGGCTCGGGATCGGGTTTGCCATTGACCACAACTTCGGCCCCCACCAGCAGGTTGGGCAGCGGCAAACCGGCACAACGCAGGCGGTGACGGGCAACCCGCTCACTGGCGGAGGTCACGATGGCCCAGCGCTGTGGCGGCAAGCGGCGCAGCAACTCGCCAGCCCCAACGATGGCATCGCCGCCGGTATGTTTCATCTCCAGATCGTCGAGGCGCGCTGCCTCCCGCTCCACATCCAGTTGCGGGGCCAGCGCCCGGATCACCTCACGTGAGCGCATACCGTGGCACATCGCCAGTACCGGCTCTGAAGCAAGCTGATGATGCTGACACCAGAGCCGCCACACCTTCTCCACATCGCCGGTCGAGCAGACCAGGGTGCCATCCATATCGAGCAGCAGGGCGGATACCGACAGGGTGAGCGTGTTCATGCCAGCACTCATACAGGCACTCATACAGGCACTCCGGCCAGCTCGGGCAGAGAGCCAGAGAGTGCATCGGCAAAGGCCTGCTGCTGGGCGGCACGCTCATAACAGGCCAGCGCCTGCTCGGTACTGCCTGCCCACACTTGCAAGGGGCCGACCACAAAACCCTGTTGCAGCAGGCTGGCGAGCAGCTCCCCCGTCTCCGGGGCCGCCAATGGCTGGGCCAGCACCAGCGTGCCCTTGATCAAAAAAAGATAACGTTGAGTAGACATGA
Source organism: Aeromonas aquatilis (assembly GCF_054052405.1). Classification (NCBI taxonomy): domain Bacteria; kingdom Pseudomonadati; phylum Pseudomonadota; class Gammaproteobacteria; order Aeromonadales; family Aeromonadaceae; genus Aeromonas; species Aeromonas aquatilis. The sequence goes on from NZ_JBSTYP010000001.1 coordinate 137,226, forward strand.
TATGGCTCCTTGTTCCGGTTCAGAGGAGGGCGATCCCCCCCTTGCCGAGCCATTAGAACAAGGCGATTAGATAATTTATAATCAATAAATCACCACTTTGGATAACCAATTGGAATGAAATTTGACTTGAGGCAACTGCAGGCGTTTGTGACGCTGGCCGACACCGCCAACTACCGGGAAGCGGCCAGCCGCCTCTTTATCACCCAGCCGGCCCTCACCAAGCAGATCCAGGGGCTGGAGCAGACGCTGGGCTGCACCCTGTTCAAACGGGGCCGCCACGGCGCCGAGCTGACAGCGCTCGGTGCCCAGCTACTCACTCAGGCGAGTGCGCTGGTCGAGCACGGTCGGGAGTTCGAAAGCCATGCGCTGGCGGTGGCGAGCGGCGTGGCCGGTCGACTCAAAATTGGCTTCGGTCTGTCGAGTTTCGCACTGGCCCCTACGCTGGTGGCCCGCTTCAAGCAGCAAGTCACGGACGTGATGGTCCATCTGCAGGATATGCCCTCCGCCATCCAGCAGGAACAGCTGCTCTCCGGCCAGTTGCAGCTTGGCTTTATGCGCAGACCTCAGACGCCCCAGTTGCAGGAGCACAGACTGCTGATCGACCGGCTGGTGCTGGCGGTGCCGACACGAATGACCGAACCAGACCCGGCCGCATTCGACGTCCAACAGGCACTGACCAGTCAACCCCTGTTGCAGATGGTGGGCCACCGCTGCCCCGGGCTCAGCCAGCAGATCGCCGGTTTTCTCGGCGCCAATCGGCTGACCGGCATGGTCCAGGAGGCCGAGGATATCCAGACACTGGTGGCGCTGGTCGCGGCGGGCATAGGCAACGCTATCCTGCCACGCAGCGTCAGCTTTATCGCAGGGCCCGATGTCACCCTCTATCCCCTCTCTGGTCCCAGCTCCGAGTGGGAGATCAGCATGGTATGGAATCCGGACTTTGCCGACCCCATCCGGGATCACTTCGTCAGGCAGGTGATCGCCAGCCATCCCCTGTCGGTGTCGGCCACGCCCGAGCGCTGATGCCAACGCTTGCTGGTGGCTAGCACCCTGGCCAGCCAAAACAGTGCGCCCCATCAAGGGGGCGCATGCAGGACAAAAGCGGCAATGCTGCTCAACAGCTGGCGCAGTGGCTACGGTTTTTACCCGCCCCCTTGGCGCAATAAAGTGCCGCATCGGCCGCAGCCAGCAACGCCCCTTCCCCCTCCAGCGGTTGATCTGCGGTGTAGGTGGCAATGCCAATGCTGGCGCTAAGCTGAATATTATTTGCCACCACGATGTCGAGATCGTTGATGGCCTGGCGGATCTCCTCCGCAATCCGCTGGCAGAAAGATTGCAGAAGATGGCCCACCAGCTGGAGCGAGCCATCCCCCATCTGATGACCAAGATGGTCATTGCACGCCTTGAAGTTATCCAGATCCAGCATGATGAGGGAGAGCGGGGTATGTTCCCGCATGCTGCGCCGCCACTCGTTATGCAAAAAACTATTGAACAGCCGCCGATTAGCCAGTCCGGTCAAAGGATCGTGGAGGGAGAGGCTTTCTACTTCCAGCTCCAGCAGCTTGCGCTCGGTGATATTGATATGGGCGATGGAAAAATATTCGGCATCAAGACCGGGGACCGGCGCTACACGCATCATAAACCAGCGCTGGGTGTCGGGGCTGTGGCAGGGGTATTCCAGATAGAACTTCTCCTGCTGATGACGGATAACCCGGAGGATCCCCTCAACGGCAGCCAATCCAGAGGGCTCAGATTCATCGCCACAAGCCCCCATGTAATTGACCCCAATCCAGTTATATCCCCTGGGCATGCCGTTCTGCTCGGCAAACAGATCCCAGGCGAGATTGGTGTAATGGATCACGCCATCCCGATCTATCACCGATATCTGGTCTTCCAGCGAATCCAGCAGCGCAGCCAGATGATGGGCTCGCTCGGCGAAGTGGCTCTGCCGCTTCTGTATATCATCCGCCATGGTGGCCATCCTGTGGCAAAAGTGGCATACCGCCATCTATTAACAATTAAGTCAGCAGATAGAGTAAAGCACCCCATTCCCACTTAGCCAACTGAGACCAAATTTCACCATCGAACACTATCCGGCAAGGTTTCAGGCCAGTTTCCCTGTTCCGGATAACAAGAGCACATCATGAGCATATGTATCTGATCAGTCACATTTAATGACCACACCACAGATTTTCGCAGGGGATGCCATCTCCTTCCCCATCCATCTTGGTACCAGGGCAGTTTTGTAAAAACCAGGTTGCCTCCTCGCAGGAGGTCATCTGGGAGCAATGCTGCCGACCATCACACTGACGAATAAAGGTCGTTGCCTGTGTTGTGCTGACCTCCTCCTGATTGAAAGAGGAGACCGACAATGGCGCCATCGACTCGGCCGAGAAACGGGAATAGATGGAAAAGAGGCCGACGAGCACCAGCAGGGGGATCAGTTTGCCACTCCAGCTGCTCTTGCGACGTCGATAGGGGTTACTTCGCTCTCTGGTCGAGGTGGGTCGTGGCGGCTGACTTGCCGCCCGAAACGATGGCGCCGCTGATGGTGCGGCTGACCTTGTGGCTGATATTGCGGACGACGGCACGGCATCCGCCAACGTGAGCGGGCGATCGGGGAAAAAGACCTGCAACGCCCTTGGCTTGCCATCCTGACCACTGCCGATCAGATAGGTGACACGCTCCCCCGGCTCTGGCACGCGGCCATCTGATTGCAGCGCCGTAACATGCACAAACAGCCCTGCACTGCGTGACCCATTGGTTGTCTGCTCGGCGCCATTTTGCTCCGGCGTAATAAATCCAAAGCCGCGCGCCTCGTTCCAGCTCGCGATCCGTCCCTGATAACGCATCTGTCCATCCTTGTTGTTATCCATGTGAGCACTATCTTGCCTGACAATCATGTTGCCCAAAAGCGCTGCGGCCCGACAGGGAGCCGCAGAGTCAATCTCAACACGGTGATCGGGCGCAACCTGCGTTAAGGATCAAGCCAGCTGGGACACCTTGATGATCTCGGCGATGCGACCCAGCATCCGCAGCGAGGTGTGATGCTCGGTGGCATCTGCGGCGGCGCAGGCATCATCCAGAATGGTGATGGCGTAGTCGCGATCGTGACCATCCCGCGCTGCCGCCTGAATGGCCCAGCTAGTGCTCACCCCGCACAGATAGAGGTGGTCGATGTGGTTGGCCCGCAGCGCAGGCTCCAGCGCCGTGCCATAGAAGGGGCTCACTCTGGGCTTGGTCAGCACCAGATCACCGGGTTGCACATCCAGATCCGGGTGAAAGTCGGTGCCTGGGTCGCTAAGCGACAGCGCCCCCAACTGGTGAGCCCGACCAAACATGGGGGAGCCCTTGGGTTGCATCTGATAGCAGCCGTCAAAGCCCACCTTGATCAGCACCACCAGCCAGCCATGGGTGCGGGCATGGGCCAGCGCCTGATTGGCATGCGCAATGGCATCCTGCTCCACCACGTGGGCTGCGGAGGCGGCAATGCGCCCGTCGGGATGGGCAATATCGTTGATAAAATCGATCACCAGCAGTGCCCTGTTCATCACCTTTGCTCCTTCGCGCATTCAGCCCGTGTTACCTGGTTTCTACCTGTCAAACCAGCCCCAGTGCATAGCGCAGCGCCATCTCCTTGAGCGGGCCCGCTTTGTCCGCCAGATTGAGGGCCAGATTGCGGGCCAGCTTGAGGGGACCAATCTCGTTGCTGAACACCCCGTAGAAGAGATCCATCCCCGACTGCATCAACAGGTTGTCGGGACGACGGCGCCGCTCGTAACGCTCGGCCAGCGCCAGCTGATGCCAGTCGGCGCCAGCGCCTTGCAGCAGATCAGTCCAGCAGGCCACATCCTTGAAGCCAAGGTTGACCCCCTGCCCCGCCAGCGGATTGATGGTGTGGGCAGCATCGCCAAGCAGCACCACCCGACCGACGTGATAGTCGTTGGCGTGGCGACGCACCAGCGGGAAACTCCCTTTGCCGGTGACGGTAAATCCGCCGAGCCGATTCGGGAAGTGGTGGCGCACCTCGGCGGCAAGCCCTTCGTTGCTCATGGCCGCCAGCGCCCGGATCCGGGCCGGGCTGTCATACCACACCAGAGAGCCGTGCTGGCCCGGCAGCGGCAGGAAGGCGCGCGGGCCGCTCGGGGTGAACTGCTGCCAGGTGATATCTTCCTGCGCAAAGTCGGTGTCGATATTGATCAGCATGCAGTGCTGGCGGTACTCGAAGCGCGATACGCCGATACCCGCCAGCTTGCGGGTGTGGGATTCGGCACCGTCGCAGGCCAGCACCCAGCGCGCGGCCAGCTCGGTGCCGTCGTCCAGAGTCAGCACAGCTTCATCCGCACTCTGGCGCAGGCTGGTCACCGCCGCCGGGGTGTGGGTCTGGATGGTGGGAAAATCCTCCATCCGCTTGAGCAGGGCGAGCTGCACCACCCGGTTTTCGATGATGTAGCCGAGCTGGGGCAGGCCAAGATCGGCGGCATTGAAGCGGGTGGCAAAACCGTCCAGCTCCCAGGTCTCCAGTCGGCGGTAGGGGCAGAGCCGCATCTGCTGCAGATGGTGCCAGGCACCGGCCTGCTCCAGCAGCGCCACCGAGGCCTGACTGATGGCGGAGACCCGCAGATCCAGCGGCTGCTCCGGCGCGTAATGCGCCGGCAGTTGGGTCTCGATGACCCGCACCGAGAGACCCTGAGCCGCCAGCAGACAGGCGGTGGCGGCGCCCACCATGCCAGCGCCGACGATGGCGATATCACACTGTTCCATACATTTATTCCTGAAAGGGTGCGTCCGGCGACAGCGCCCGGACGTGAACCGGATGGCTGCATGATAGCGCAAGGGCGGCTGATAAACAGTGAGACAAACGGGGAATTGCTGCGTCAAATCAAGGAGAAAGCTTATTGAGCTTGCTGGCAACAGGTATCGGGTGAGCACCATTGCCAGCTGGATATTAGCTAGGCAGTATCCAGATTGCGGAGTAAAATGCGCGGTCCTTTGACCATGCCGATTTCAACACAAGTCAAGAGAAGCAATGAGCAAGAAACTTCACATTAAAACCTGGGGTTGCCAGATGAACGAGTATGACTCGTCCAAAATGGCCGACCTGTTGGATGCCAGCAATGGCTACACCCTTACCGAGGAGCCCGAAGAGGCAGATGTCTTGCTGCTGAATACCTGCTCCATCCGCGAAAAAGCGCAGGAGAAGGTGTTCCACCAGCTGGGACGCTGGAAAAAGCTCAAGGCCAACAAGCCCGGTCTGGTGATCGGCGTGGGTGGCTGCGTTGCCTCTCAGGAGGGCGATGCGATTCGCCAGCGCGCTCCCTATGTGGATATCGTGTTCGGCCCGCAGACCCTGCATCGCCTGCCCGCCATGATCAAGGAAGTGCAGGAGGGCCGTGGTGCCCAGGTTGATATCGCCTTCCCCGAGATCGAAAAATTCGACAGCCTGCCCGAACCGCGCGCCGAAGGGGCCACCGCGTTCGTCTCCATCATGGAAGGGTGCTCCAAATACTGTACTTACTGCGTGGTGCCCTACACCCGCGGTGAAGAGGTGAGCCGACCGCTGGACGACGTGCTCTACGAAATCGCCCAGCTCGCCCAGCAGGGCGTGCGCGAAGTGAACCTGCTCGGCCAGAATGTCAATGCCTACCGCGGTCCGACCTTTGATGGCGGCATCTGCACCTTCGCCGAGTTGCTGCGTCTGGTGGCCGCCATCGACGGTATCGATCGCATTCGCTACACCACCAGCCACCCGATCGAGTTCACCGACGACATCATCGAAGTCTACAAAGACACCCCGGAAGTGGTCAGCTTCCTGCACCTGCCGGTGCAGAGTGGCTCCGACCGTATTCTGACCATGATGAAGCGCCCGCACACCATCCTGGAGTACAAATCCAAGATCCGTCGCCTGCGTGCCGCCCGTCCCGACATCACCATCAGCTCCGACTTCATCGTTGGCTTCCCGAATGAAACGGACGAAGACTTTGAAGCGACCATGAAGCTGATCGAGGATGTGGGTTTCGACATGAGCTTCAGCTTCATCTTCAGTCCGCGCCCGGGCACCCCGGCCGCCGACATGCCCGACGATGTCGACATGGAAGTGAAGAAAGCCCGTCTGGCCCGCCTGCAGCACGTCATCAACAACCAGGCGATGCAGATTGGCCGTGCCATGCTGGGCACCACCCAGCGCATCCTGGTGGAAGGGCCCTCCAAGCTCGACCCGATGCAGCTGTGTGGTCGCACCGAGAACAATCGGGTGGTCAACTTCGAAGGCCAGCACACCCTGATCGGCGGCTTTGCCGACGTGGAGATCACCGAGGTGCGCCCCAACTCCCTGCGCGGCAAGTTCATCCGCGGCGAGAGCGAGATGAACCTGCGGATCGCCACCGCCCCGAGCGACATTCTGGCCCGTCGTCCCGACAATGTGCCGGACGAACTGGGCGTTGCCGCCTTCACTCCCCATTAATCCCCTCCTCCCCATTCGCCCGGCGGATGGGGAGCGCCTTGAGACGAGGATATTTTGAGCCGACACATCTCGACCCTGAATCTGCATCTGGAGCCCGCCGACAACCAGCGCCTTGCCAGCCTGTGCGGCCCCTTCGATGACAATATCAAGCAGCTGGAGCGCCGCCTCGGCGTCGAGATCAGCTACCGTGACAGCCACTTCCAGCTGGTGGGCAAGCCGGCCCAGCTGGATGCCGCCGCCGTCATCCTCAAACACCTCTATGTGGAAACCCAGCCCCTCAAGGGTGGCAAGGTGACCGACATCACTCCCGACATGGTCCATCTGGCCATTCAGGAGTCGCGGGTGCTGGAGCAGGATGACGAACCGGCGCCGAGCATCCCCTATGGCAAGGAGGTGACGGTCAAGACCAAGCGCGGTCTCATCAAGCCACGCAGCCCCAATCAGGCCCAGTACATCGCCAATATCGTGCGCCACGACATCTGCTTCGGCATCGGCCCGGCCGGTACCGGCAAGACCTATCTGGCGGTCGCCGCGGCAGTGGATGCGCTGGAGCGTCAGGAGATCCGCCGCATTCTGCTGACCCGTCCGGCGGTGGAAGCAGGCGAGAAGCTGGGCTTCCTGCCCGGCGATCTCTCCCAGAAGGTCGATCCCTACCTGCGCCCGCTCTACGACGCCCTGTTCGAGATGCTGGGTTTTGAGCGGGTCGAGAAGCTGATGGAGCGCAACATCATCGAGGTGGCGCCGCTCGCCTATATGCGCGGAAGAACCCTCAATGACGCCTTTATCATTCTCGATGAGGCCCAGAACACCACCACCGAGCAGATGAAGATGTTCCTCACCCGGATCGGCTTCAACTCCAAGGCGGTGGTCACCGGCGACATCACCCAGGTAGACCTGCCGCGCAACGCCAAATCCGGCCTTCGCCACGCGCTGGAAGTGCTGCCAGGGGTCGATGGTCTGTCGTTCAACTTCTTCGAGTCCAAAGACGTGGTGCGCCACCCCGTGGTGGCCCGCATCGTGCAGGCCTACGAGGCATTCGATGCCAAACAGGCGGCTGAAAAAGCAGCACCCCATTCTGGTAAAGAGAGCGAGCAATGAGCGTAACCCTGGATCTGCAGCTGGCCAGTGCCAGCACTGACGGCCTGCCCACCCAAGCCCAGCTGCAAGGCTGGCTCGACGGCACCATTCTCGGCTTCCAGCAGGAGGCAGAAGTGACGGTGCGTATCGTCGACGAGGCGGAGAGCAACGAGCTCAACCTCACCTATCGCGGCAAGAACAAGCCCACCAACGTGCTCTCCTTCCCGTTCGAGGCGCCGCCCGGTCTGGAGCTACCGCTGCTCGGCGATCTGGTGATCTGCCGTCAGGTGGTAGAGCGCGAGGCACAGGAGCAGGGCAAGCCCCTGATGGCCCACTGGGCCCACATGGTTGTGCACGGCAGTCTGCATCTGCTAGGTTATGACCATATCGAGGATGAGGAAGCCGAAGAGATGGAAGCGCTTGAGCGCGACATCATGCAGGAGCTCGGTTTTGCCGATCCTTATCTGAACGACGAAGAGTAAAGAACCGGATGGTCATCGTCTTGAAACAGCAGATGGCCATCCTTATATAACCCGAACTATTTCAAGTGTGTTCATACGAGTAACCAAGAGAGAAAATGACCGACGATCACCCTAGTACCGGCTCGCCGAAGAAAACCTGGCTCGACAAACTCAGCCAACTCTTCCAGGGCGAGCCAAAAGACCGCAATGATTTGGTAGACGTGATAGCCGATGCCGAAGAGCGCGACCTCATCGATCAGGACACCAAGGACATGATCGAGGGGGTGCTGGAGATCGCCGATCTTCGCGTGCGCGATATCATGATCCCCCGCTCCCAGATGGTGACCATCGAGAAGTCCCAACCGGTGGACGCAATCCTGCCGGTGATCATCGAGTCCGGCCACTCCCGCTTCCCGGTGATCAACGAAGACAAGGATCATGTGGAGGGCATTCTGCTCGCCAAGGATCTGCTCCCCTTCGGGTTTGGCGGCCATCACGCCAGCGAGCCGCTGCAACTCGAGAAAATCTTGCGCCCCACGGTGATCGTGCCGGAAAGCAAACGGGTTGACCGTCTGCTCAAGGAGTTCCGTGAAGAGCGCTACCATATGGCCATCGTGGTCGACGAATTTGGTGGCGTCTCCGGTCTGGTGACCATCGAAGACATACTGGAACTGATCGTTGGCGAGATCGACGACGAGTTTGACGACATCGAGGATGAACCGGACGAAATCCGCCGCCTCAGCAAGCGGGTCTTCTCCATCAGCGCCCTGACCGAGATCGAGGATTTCAACGACTTCTTTGGCACCAAATTCAGCGATGAAGAGGTGGATACGGTGGGCGGTCTGGTGATGCACGCCTTCAGCCACCTGCCAAAGAAGGGCGAGGAGATCGAGCTGGATGGCTACCTGTTCAAGGTGATGCATGCCGACCGGCGCCGTCTGCAGCAACTGCAGGTGAAGATCCCCGAGCACCACGCGGCGGCGCAATCCGAGCCGCAATAAGCAGATCCGCTCGATGTGTGAAACAACGCCCCGACCTCGGGGCGTTGTGCTCTCTGCCACCGGCATCGAGGCTCGCCGTTGCCACGCTTACAGGTTAAGATACCGGCCATTCGACCCCAGTTGCACACCAAGACGAGCACCATCGCCCGTGAAATCATCTCCCGTAACATCAAGAATTCTGTTGAGCCTTAGCGCGCTGGCCTCTGGCGCCATCGCCGTGCTGGCCTTCTCCCCCTTCGGCTACTGGCCGCTGGTGATCCCCTCCCTGCTTGGCCTCTACGCCCTGCTGGACAAAGCCACGCCGAAACAGGCTGCCTGGCGGGGTTTTGGCTACGCCATGGGACTCTTTTTGCCGGGGCTGTGGTGGATCCACGTCAGCATGACCGAGTTTGGTGGCATCCCGCTGCCGGTCGCCTTTGTGCTGCTGGCCGGGCTCTCCGCCTATCTGGCCCTCTACCCGACGCTCGCCTGCTGGATCTTTGCCCGCTTCTTTGGCGGCCGTCACTGGAGCCGCTGGCTGCTCGCCTTCCCGGCCCTGTGGTTGGTGGCTGACTGGCTGCGCGGCTGGGTGATGACCGGCTTCCCCTGGCTCTGGTTTGGCTACAGCCAGATCGACGGCCCCCTCAAGGGCTTCGCCCCCATTCTCGGGGTGCAGGGCATCACGCTGGCGCTGTTGTTCTCCGCTTCCGCCATCTGGTTGGTGTGGAAGTCACGCTCCCCGCTCTGGCTGGCGGTGCCCGCCCTGCTGGTGGCCGGTGCCCACGGTCTGATGCAGCTCAACTGGGTGACCCGTGGCGAGCCGGTCAAGGTGGCACTGGTGCAGGGCAATATCGCCCAGTCCCTCAAGTGGGATCCGGAGGCGCTGGCCCCCACTGTGCGCACCTATCAGGACTTGAGCCGCGAGAATCAGGATGCCGACATCATCATCTGGCCGGAGTCGGCGATCCCGGCCATCGAGAAGGCTATGGGCCCCTATCTGGAGAATCTGGACAAGGCGATGAAGGTGAACGATACCGGCCTGCTGGCGGGGATCATCCACTACGACGAGCAGCAACAGCGTTTCTACAATACCGTGCTCGGCATGGGGGTGCAGGATGCGGATGGCAAGGAGTCCTACTTCTACAACCACTCCAACCGCTACAACAAGTACCACCTGCTGCCCATCGGCGAGTTCGTGCCGTTTGAAGATCTGCTGCGCCCCATCGCCCCCTTCTTCAACCTGCCGATGTCCTCTTTCAGCCGAGGCGACGCAGTGCAGCCAAATCTGATCGCCAAGGGGCTCAAATTCGCCGCCGCCATCTGCTACGAGATCATCTTCCCGGAGGAGGTGCGCCGCAACGTCAATGCCGATACCGACTTCCTGCTGACCGTTTCCAATGACGCCTGGTTCGGCACCAGTATCGGCCCCTGGCAACATATGGAGATCGCCCGGATGCGCGCGCTGGAGCTGGCTCGTCCGCTGCTGCGCGACACCAACACCGGCATCACTATCGTCACCGAGACTGATGGCAGCATCATCGGCCAGATCCCGCAGTTTGAAGCGGGTGTGCTGCGCAGCGAGGTGCGTCCCGCCCACGGCGAGACCCCCTATATGCGCTTTGGCAGCTGGCCCCTCTACGGTCTGACCGTACTACTGCTGGGTCTGGCGCTGGCGCTGCGCCCCAAGGCTCACCCCTGGGCCCGCGAGCTGTAATGGCCATCCGCAATCCCTGATAAACAACGAGGCGCCCGCAGGCGCCTCGTTTTTTGTCATCCCCTCATAGCGATATGCCGGAGAAGGACATAAAGCCGAGGGACATCAGCCCTGCCACGATAAAGGTGATACCGATGCCCCGCAGCCCCTCGGGGACATCGGCGTACTTCAGCTTCTGGCGCAGTCCGGCCATGGCGACAATGGCCAGCAGCCAGCCAAGCCCCGAGCCAGCGCTGTAGACCAGTGACTCGACAAAATCGTAATCCCGCTGCGCCATAAACATCACCCCGCCGAAGATGGCGCAGTGCACCGTCAACAGCGGCAGATAGATGCCGAGCGCCTGATAGAGCGCCGGAACGTACTTGTCGAGCACCATCTCCATCACCTGCACCAGCGCCGCCAACACCCCGATGTAGATGATGTAATCGAGAAATCCCAGATCGAATTCCCCGAAAAAGGTACTGCCTGCCCGCAAGATATGGCGGTAAATCAAGTTGTTGAGGGGAATGGCGATCACCATCACCACCAGGATCGTCATGCCAAGGCCAAAGGCGGTGTTGATATTCTTCGAGACGGCCAGAAAAGTACACATCCCCAGAAAGAAGGCCAGGGCGAGGTTTTCGACAAAGATTGAGTGAATAAACAGGTTGAGGTAGTAGTCCATAGGTGTGCTCACCAGGTGTTTGCGCAAAGAGAAAGTCTGCCTCTGGCCAATGGCCAGCAGCATGGACGAAACAACAGAAAGCGCAGACGCAACACCGGACGATAGAGCGCAGGCAGCAGGTGTCAGCCTGCCCCGTCAGTCAATCGGGAGCGTTAAAAGCAGTGTGAAAACGTGGATGAGCGTCCGCCAGCCGGGTGAGCTAGTCGCCGTGACAGAAGCGAAATTGCAGATGGTGGCCGCAGAGTTGCCGTTTATGCAGATAGCCAACGTGGCCACAAGCTTGTCTGACATAGATCAGCGGCACAAAGGACAGCAGGCCACTGAGCAGACCGAGGATATCGTGCTGGAACCAGGCCCGCAGCATCTGATAGCGACCGGAATGAGTGTCCCCTTCCAGCCGCCGCCCCTGTTCGAAGCCGAATCGCCACTGAGAGGCTGGGGGGAGGCTGGCACTGTTGGCCAGTCCCGGATCGGATGACTCATGCAACTGCATCGCCATCCCCTGCCCAACCGACGCCTGATAAGTGGTTGTCGTGATCCCTGCCGCAGCAAAAGCAGCAAGCCACAACAGGCTGGCAATGGCGAAGGCCATTGCCCAGGTCGTTAGTCGGCCAGAGGTCGGCAAAGTGTTCAGTTCCGTTCCGATAACAGGATTCAAGAAGATGAACGTATCACAATCTGAACTTTATTTGAATTTTAAATAATAAAAACAAACAAATTTCAATACTTAAAACCAATAATTTTGCATATTAAAAGATAAAAGACTAACACTTATGAACGAGAGCGCCACACACCGAACCACGACAAAACGGCCACCATAGGGTGACCGCTACTATCCCCCTATCAGACTAGAGACCGGCCGCCTCCAGATGCTCCACCAGCAGTTGCACACTGCGGTTGCCGCGCCACTCATTGACGTCAAGCCGGTAGACAAGCCGCACCCGCTTCACCGAGGCATCGGGCCAGCGCTTGAGATCGACGCCAAAGGCGATGGCATCCACCACGTGACCGGAATCAGTTGTCAGCATCATCTTGAGGTGCTTCTCCCCCACCAGCCGCTGCTGCACCAGCACGAATTCGCCGTCAAACAGTGGCTCGGGGAAGGCCTGACCCCAGGGGCCGGAGGCGCGAATAAGCTCCGCCAGCTCGAGAGTGAGCTCGTCCGGCAGCAGCTCGCCATCGGTGAGCAACATACCGGTCAAAAGCTCGGGGGTCACCAGCTCGCTGATGACCGCCTCAAAGGCCCGACCGAACGCCTCGATATTGGTCTTGGGCAGGGTCAGCCCCGCCGCCATGGCGTGGCCGCCAAACTTGCCCATCAGACCGGGATGGCGGGTATCGAGCAGTTCCAGCGCATCGCGCAGATGCACGCCGGGGATAGAGCGGCCGGAGCCCTTGAGCTCAGTCTCGCTGCTCTCGGCAAACGCGATGACCGGGCGGTAGTACTTCTCCTTCACCTTGGAGGCCACCAGCCCCACCACCCCCTGATGCCACTCGTTGCGGTGCAGCACTATGCCGGAGGGCACTTCGCCATCGCGAAACCGGACCTGCTCCAGCGTAGCGAGCGCCTCCTGCTGCATCCCCTGCTCGATCTCCTTGCGCTCCTGATTGAGGCTGTCCATCTCGGCCGCAAGCTGGCGCGCCAGATTGAGATCATCGCAGAGCAGACAGGCGACCCCGAGGGACATGTCATCGAGGCGCCCTACCGCATTGAGGCGTGGCCCCAGTGCAAAACCGAGGTCGGCGGCGGTGAGGCGGCGACCATCGCGGCCCGACACATCCACCAGCGCCTGAATGCCGGGGCGACAGCGCCCGGCCCGGATCCGCTGCAAGCCCTGATGGACCAGAATGCGGTTGTTGCCATCGAGCGCCACCACGTCGGCGACCGTGCCGAGGGCCACCAAATCGAGGTAATCCGCCACATTGGGGGCGCGCAACCCTTGCCGTTCGTACCAGCCGAGCTGACGCAGATGGGTGTTGAGGGCCGCCATCAGGTAAAAAGCCACCCCCACCCCGGCCAGCGACTTGGAGGGGAAATCGCAGCCGCGCTGGTTCGGGTTGACGATAGCATCTGCATCAGGCAGCTCCTGACCCGGCAAATGGTGATCGGTAACCAGTACCTGCATGCCAGCCGCCTTGGCCGCCGCCACGCCAGCGATGCTGGAGATGCCGTTATCCACCGTGATCAGAAACTCGGCGCCACGGGCTACCGCCAACTCGACGATCTCCGGGGTGAGGCCGTAGCCAAACTCAAAGCGGTTTGGCACCAGAAAATCGACATGGCGCCCCCCCATGGCGCGCAGCGCCAGCACACACAGTGCCGAGCTGGTGGCACCATCGCAATCAAAGTCGCCGACGACAAGGATCCGTTTGTTCGCAATCAGAGCATCCGCCAGCAGCGGCACCGCCTGCGCCATACCAAACAGGCGCTGGGGTGGCAACAGCTGGCTGGCACTGCGCTCCAGCAGGGCGGGATCGGCTACACCTCGGCTGACGAAGATTTGACGAAGCAGCGGGTGCAACGTAGCAGGCAGATGAGAATCATCAACTCTGGGACGGCGACGGATTTGCAGAGACATCTTTGTATTCCAGTATCTTGAGCAGCTGTTCAGGGCTCTGATACCCGCGCACCAGATCCCCTTGATAGGAGACCCAGGCAGGCAGTACCTTGACCCCCAACCATTGGCTCAGGCCAATATTTTGGATAAGGGTCTCACTACATGCCGTTTGAGGCAAATAGGCTTTTAACGGATCATTTTGCAGCAGGGGATCGCTGCACCAGTCGGCGGCCCGTTCGGCGTGCTCAATCACCGGATAGAGCTCTACGCTCACCCCGGATGCCTGCAGGTGTTGCAAGGTGCCGGAGAGCTGACGGCGCTTGGCGTCCTGCTCGCCGAGAAACAGTGCGACCCGGTGACGCTCATTCCGGGCCTTGAGCACGATAGGGGCATGAGCCACCTGAGCCAGACCAAGTCGGCGCTGCTCACGCATGCCCGAGATGGTCAGGTTCTTCATATCACGGGTCATATCCAGCATGACCCCCTGCACCACATAATCCCCCTTGGCATCGCTGTAGAGCACCCCCTGCGAGGTCCCCAGCATATACAACCCCGCAATCGGGGTCGGTTCAACCAGATAGACGGGGACCCCCAGCCGGGCCGTGATGGTCTGTTTCAAGGCTTGGGTATCCATCCCCGCTCTGGCAGCACATGTGCACAAAAGCATCATTCCCAGTAGTAAATACTTCACTTGTTTACTCACGTGGTATGAATGAATCGACCCAGCAAACTACAGCAGCACCGCTCATCATTCAACCAACTACTTATCAAAAAATTAATATCACTTTGTACCAAAAAAATGATTACCTCCGATTGCCAAGGACTCATAACGCCCGCAAGCTAGTCAGGACGACAGGAATAACGCGGCTTCGCCTCTGTTTTTCCTGACAAGAGTTCGCCCTTTGGCAAGGGGCATCAACGCGCTATCTTGTTTAATTTCGGAGGAAATAATGAGTCTGATTCAAGAGTTCAAAGCCTTTGCCGCCCGCGGCAACGTCATCGACATGGCCGTCGGTATCATCATCGGTGCCGCCTTCGGCAAAATTGTCTCCTCTTTTGTCGGTGACGTGATCATGCCGCCCATCGGCCTGATCCTGGGCGGCGTGGACTTCAGCGACCTGGCGGTCACCCTGAAGGCCGCCGAAGGCAACACCCCTGCCGTGGTCATCGCCTACGGCAAGTTCATCCAGACCATCATCGACTTTCTGATCATTTCTTTTGCCATCTTCATGGGACTGAAGGCCATCAACACCCTCAAGAAGAAGCAGGAAGAGGAAGCCGCCGCACCGGCAGGCCCGACCAAGGATCAGGAGCTGCTGACCGAGATCCGTGATCTGCTGAAATCCCGGCAGGAGAAATAAACGCCACTTCCTGTCGTGTAATGCCAAAAAAACCGCCTGCTGGCGGTTTTTTGTTTTGGGAAGTATAACGATCAGGCTCTTGGATGGTGCTCACCGTGCAGCGCCTTGAGTCGCTCGTTGGCCACATGGGTGTAGATCTGGGTGGTGGAGAGATCCGCGTGGCCCAGCAGCATCTGTACCACTCGCAGGTCGGCGCCGTGATTGAGCAGATGGGTAGCAAAGGCGTGGCGCAAAGTGTGAGGGGATAGCTCGCCGTTGATCCCGGCCCGCAGGGCATAGAGTTTGATGCGATGCCAGAAGGTCTGGCGAGTCATCATACGGGCCTGCTTGGAGGGAAACACCACATCCGAGCTGGCCCCCCCCAGCAGCAGGGTACGGGCCTCCCGGTAGTAACGCTCCAGCCAGTGCATCGCCTCCTCGCCCATTGGCACCAACCGCTCCTTGTTGCCCTTGCCCACCACACGCACCAGCCCCTGACGCAGACTGACATGCTCGGCGGTGAGCCCCACCAACTCGGAGACCCGCAGCCCGGTAGCGTAGAGCAGCTCCAGCATCGCCTTGTCCCGCAGCTCCAGCGGGTCATCCACCAGCGGCGCACTCAGCAACGCATCCACCTCAGTTTCGCTTAAATCGGAGGGGAGTTTTTTCGGCAGCTTGGGCCCCTCCAGCAGCACGGTCGGATCATCGCTGCGCAGCTTCTCGCGGTTGAGATACTGGTAAAAACGGCGCAGGGCCGACAGAAAGCGGGCGGTGCTGCTGGCCGCAAACTGGTGATCGACCCGCCAGGCGAGGTAGTGCTGGATCTCGTCCATCCCCGCCAGCAGCAGCGAGCTTCCCTGCTCGTCGAGCCAGAGGCAGAACTTTTCCAGATCGCTGCGATAGGAGCTGACCGTGTTGTCAGACAATCCCCGCTCCAGCCAGAGGGCGTCGAGAAAGGGTTCAATCAGGGGATGGGGGTCGGGCTTGCTCATGGTGCGCTGCAATCAGGGGAAAGATGGCCCATTGTAACGCGCCAACTCCTTGGAAAGACAAGGCACTTTCATTGGAAAGATAAGGCTCGTTTGCCACGCCCCTTGCCGGGCGGTGAAGGCCGAATGGCAATCTGCTAGACTGGCGCCCTCCCCTTACGTTACCCATCGTGTTGCCAACATGGCGCAGCCCACACGAGCATGCGAGAACGCGCCAAAAGCAAGCGAGAAAGCGCCAACAGAGAGAAGAGCGATGAAGATTGGTCTGTTTTACGGTTCCACCACCTGCTACACCGAGATGGCTGCCGAGAAGATCCGCGCCCTCATCGGCCCCGAGCTGGTGGATATTCACAATATCAAGGATGTCTCCCTGCGCCGGATGGAGGATTACGAGATCCTGATCCTCGGTATCTCCACCTGGGATTTTGGCGAACTGCAGGAGGACTGGGAGTCCAGCTGGGAAGATATCGCCGATCTCCACCTAGAGGGACGCATCGTGGCCCTGTTTGGCCTCGGCGATCAGCTCGGTTATGGCGAATGGTTCCAGGACGCCCTCGGCATGCTGCACGATCAGCTGGTGCCAAAAGGGCTCAAGCTGGTGGGCTACTGGCCCAACGAAGGGTACGAATTCGATGCCTCCAAGGCACTGATCGACGATGGCCGTCACTTCGTCGGGCTGGCGCTGGACGATGCCAATCAATATGACCAGACCGATCCGCGCATCGAGCAGTGGGTCGAGCAGATCCTGAGCGAAATCCACGCCCTGCTCTGATCTTTCTCACTCATCTCAAGGCGGCCACTCCCCCGTGGATGTGGCCGCCCGGGCGCAGTTATCGCACCGATTTTCTCAATCGGTATCATCGCATGACGCTATAGCGACTTTTTTGTGCTGGTCTGCAACAATGGACTCGACATCCCATAACAATCAGAGCCGGATGTCGGAAGCAAACGGACAGACCAGAAAAGGATATTCTATGACTCCATTCTCCCTGTTGGCCCCCGCCATTGCCCGTGACGTGCTCGATCACGCGCTGGCGCTGGGTGCCGATTTCGCCGAGCTGTTTGTCGAGCGCAAGCGTCGCAGCCAGCTCAGCCTGCTCTCCAGCCAGATAGAGAACATCAGCGGTGGCCTCGATTTCGGCATCGGTGTGCGCCTCTGTTACGGCCACAAGGTGCTCTACGGCTACACCAACCAAGCCAGCCGCGACGAGCTGCTGCGCATCGTCACCCTGCTGGTGGCCAAAGACCGCCGCGACCCTGTGGTGACCGCCACCGCCTTCGATTTCACCCGCCTGAGTGATCGCAACCCGGTCGCGCTGCCTCTGTCGGCAGACAAGCTGCTGGAGCAGAAGATCGCCTATCTGCACGCCATGGATGCGGCGGCCCGCGCCGAGAGCGACAAGGTGAGCCAGTTCTCCGGCAACGTGCTGGGCTGGGAGCAGGAGGTGGAGATCTTCAACAGCGAAGGGCTGCAAGTCGCCGATCGCCGCCACTACAACCGCATCATGGCCCAGACCATCGCCATGGAAGGGAGCGAGCAGAGCGTCGGTTACGAGGCCCCCGGCGCCCTGATGGGCTGGGAGCATGCCGATCGCATCGATCCGCGCGAGCTAGCCCTCACCGCCACCCGTCAGGCACTGGTGAAACTGGGGGCTGCCCCCTGCCCGAGCGGCACCCTGCCGGTCATCATGGAGAACGGCTTTGGCGGCGTCATCTTCCACGAGGCGTGCGGCCATCTGCTGGAGACCACCTCGGTGGCCAAAAAGGCCTCGGTGTTCCACGACAAGATGGGCCAGCTTATCGCTAATCCGGTGGTCAATGCGGTGGACGAGGGACTGCAAGGCAACGCCTGGGGCTCCATCAACGTCGATGACGAGGGAATGGCGACCCAGCATACCCAGCTCATCAAGGACGGCGTTCTGACCGGCTTTCTGGTGGACAGAATGGGCGCCCTCAAAACGGGCTACGCCCGCACCGGCTCCGGGCGGCGCGAATCCTACAAGTACGCCCCCACTTCACGCATGCGCAACACCTATATCGAACCAGGCAACCATAGCCTCGACGACATGCTGGCCACCGTCGAACACGGCATCTATGCCAAGAAGATGGGGGGCGGCTCGGTACAGCCCGGCACCGGCGAGTTCAACTTCAACGTGCAGGAGGCCTACCTCATCGAGCACGGCAAGGTAACCAAACCGCTCAAGTCGGCCACCCTGATCGGCACCGGCCCGCAGGTGCTGAAAGAGATCTCCATGGTGGGCCGCAATCTGGCGCTGGCCGCCGGCATGTGCGGCTCGGTCTCGGGCTCGGTCCCCACTTCGGTGGGCCAGCCGGCGCTGAAAGTGGACAATATCCTGGTGGGAGGTAATTCCTGATGAATGACACCCTTAAGCTCCTGAAAGTGGACCTTATGCTGATCGGGGGGAACGCCTGATGAGCACCATCGACATGAATCAACTGCTCACCCGCCTGCTGAATAAAGTGGCCGACCTCGGCGCCGAGGCAGACATCATCGCCAATCAGGAGAAGGCCTTCTCCCTCAAGGCAGACAAGGGCGAGCTGGGTGAATACAAGGTCACCAGCAGCCAGCAGCTCGGCATTCGCCTGATCAAAGAGGGTCGGGTCGGCATCGCCTACTCGGAATCCCTCGATGAGCTGGCGCTGGATGCCATGCTGCAAGATGCCCTCGATGCCAGCCGCTTTGCCAAGGTGGATCCGGATCAGCGCATCTCGGTGGCCAATAGCCGGATCACCACAGATTGCGCCGAGATCAACCAGCCCGATACCACGCCGGTTGAGGAGAAGATCGCCCTGGCCCTGCGCCTCGAATCTGACATGCTGGCCATGCCCGATGTGAGCGGCGCCCCCTACAACAGCTTCTTTGAAGGGGGGAGCCAGCTCTGGCTCGCCAACAGTCAGGGTACCCTTTGCCAGCACGGCGAGTTCAGCGTCGGCTGCTACACCTCGGCGCTGGTGGAACGGGATGGCCGCCAGTCGATGCACTCGCAGGGGCAGTATGGCCGTCGCTTCGACGAGCTGGATAGCCAGGCCCTGATCGAGCAGATCTACGCCATCGCCGATGGCCTGCTGCCCGGTGAAACAGTGCCGAGCGGTCGCTACAGCGTCATCTTCAGCACCAACTGCTTCGCCAGCCTGTTTGGCTGCTTTCAGGGGGTGCTGTCGGGCAAGTGGGCCCAGCAGGGGATCAACCCCTGGCGCAGCAAGGTCGGCCAAAGCGTGGCGTCACGCTGGCTCACTCTGGAGAGCCGGGTCTACATGCCGGGCGGCATGAACATCAAGGCATTTGATGGTGAGGGGGCGGCCAGCTCGGATCTGCTGCTGATTGGCGACGGTGAGCTGAAAACCCTGCTCCACAACAGCGCCACAGCCCGCCACTTTGGCGTCGCCAGCAACGGCTCGGCCTCCCGCGGCGCCCGCAGCGCCCTCGATGTGACTGCTCGCCATCTGGTGTTTGGCGCGGGCCCTCACTGTGAAGCGGAGGTGCAGAGCGGCGACTATCTGGAGCTGGTCAAGCTGGACGGCCTGCACTCCGGTGCCGATGCGGTGAGCGGCGACTTCTCCTTTGGCGCATCAGGGTTTCTCTGTCACGATGGAGTTCGCCTGCAACCGGTGCGCGGCATCACGGTAGCAGGCAACTTCTATCGCCTGCTGGGCGAGCTGGAAGCGGTCGGCGATACTCTGCACCACAACGACGGCAAGGGCTTCTACGCCCCGCAGATCCGTTTTGGTGGCCTCTCAGTCGCGGGCAAGTAAACGTCCCGACGAAACCTGCAAGTAAGAAAAAGGCGCCTGATGGCGCCTCAGATTGCTGAAGAACCCCCTCTTTTTCAAAGAGGGGGTTCTTTTTTAGCTCGGCACCAGGGGGCCACTCACTGACTGACAAGCCGCCATATTGGCCATCTTCGCCACGAAAAAGGCATCAGAGACCGCGCTATCGCCCCAAAAAGCCCCTCTGGTGAAGGTGTGGGCGAATTCGGGCCCTTACTCCCCTTCCTGCTCTGCACCAACGCTATCTTCTTCATGTTCTGACACGCGGCGGCCAGCAGTCCTTGCATCTGCACTTTGCCCAGCCCCCGATAACGCGCATACCGGTGCCCGTGATGCTGTTTCGCATCCGCAAAACTGCGCTCCACCGTCTCTTGCCGTCCCTTGTAAATCTGTTTGCCCACTTCGCTCAGCCGGTTCTGGGCTATCCGTTCCCGGTCTTCCTGCCAGACATGCCGGCTTAATTGCTTGATGCCCTTTTTACTGCGCGTGCATTGCGCGCGTAGCGGGCATTCCCGGCACTTGTCCGGGTCGCTGGCATACAGCCGGTAACCCTCTCTGTTGGTGGTCTGGTAGCGCAAGATTTCGTTTTGCGGACAGTGGTAGCAGTCTTGCTGCGCATCGTAGCGATATTCACGTTTGGCCAGCATGCCCTTCCTTTTCGAGGGGCGGCAGTAGCCAATGACGC